>DATLQY010000740.1:0-3389 GCA_035534975.1 Pirellulales bacterium | reverse complement strand
GCCGCGCCGCACTCGACCAGTTAAAGCAAATGAGCGATTCGCTTTCGTCTCAGCCGGAAAGTACGACCTTGAGCGTCACGCCGGGCATCACCTGGCAAGTGATCCGCTCGACGGCGCGGCGCGTCGATGCCGACGTGATCGTGATGGGGAGCGTCGGCCGCGGTGGGATACCGGGCCTACTGATCGGCAACACGGCCGAAAAAGTGATGCACGCCGCGGACGTGTCTGTTTTGATCGTCAAGCCTGACGATTTCGTCTCGCCGGTACCGCTGCCGGATGGCGTATCCAGGCAACCCGAGCGCCTAAGGGGCGAGCCGGTGGCAATCTAATGGGACGAACCTTGTTCAGCCGAACCCGCACCTGGCACGGTTGGCGTCAAGGGTTGGAACAAGGGCGACCAAACACGGCTGACCAATGGCTGGAGCCGCATTCGCTCGAGATTTGGGCCGACACGATGCCAATGGCCTTGGCGATCGACCGCGGCAGCGAGGCCAACGCCCCCTTGGGCCGCGAGGTGATCGGGGGCCTGTCGGCCGGATTGGTGACCACGCTGTTCATCGTCCCCTGCCTGTACTCGCTGGTCGTTCCCGATGACCGCAAGCCGGCGCCGGGCTAGCCCATTGTCGCCTTTCGCTCCGCGAAAGAACGGCATCAGGCATTTATTAGTCCTGCCGCCACTCGTAGAGCTCCAGCCGCTGTCGGGCCGCGGTCTCTCGTACCAGCCTTGGAGCGGATGGCGACAACGTTCTGCTGTGGTTCAGGGACATATCGGGAAATCGCGTCATGATCGCTTTGGCACGGCGTTTGCTCGACCTCTGTCAACGGCAAACACACCACCACGCGGAGCCACTGGGTCATGAAACAAATAGCTTGGGTCGTCACCGCGGCGCTGGTCATCGCCGCCCTGAACTGTGCGCACGCCGAACACCTCCAGCAAAGCAAGTCGCAGCAAGATGGCGAATATCACCTCGCGGCGGGCAAGACCTACAACATGCACGCCCACGACCACGCGCGAATGCTGCTGAAATACGCCGGCGCCGGTGACCAGGTGCCGGCCGACGTCGTACAAGACCACGTGGCCTCCATTCGCTTCAACACCGAAGCGGCCAGAAAGTCGTACATCCGGCTGGCCAAGTCGAGCGGCGCCAGCGCCGTCCTCGTTCAGAAAGTCGAGCAAATGCAAAAGCGTCTCGACAAGGTGAATACCGAACTCGAGCAGCTCGAAGCTCATGCGGCCAAGAACGCCGTCGAGTCAAGAACGGTCATCGCCCGGGCCAACGCGGTGTCGCGACATCTCCATGCGAATCACGACGACCTCCGCGCGATCGATGACGGTTTTTACGACTCTGGTTCGGACTCGTACTACGAGACCGGCGAAGGGCACTTCGTCGATTGACGACACCCCTCAAGGAACAAACCATCTGTGCCGAGGAAGCCCAAGATGACGGAAGATTTACTGAAACGCTTTCGTCTTCGATTGGGCGTCGCGGGCTTTCCTGGGCTCGTGGCCGGCCGGCTGTACCTTCTGGTACGCCGGCCGTCAGAGTCGGAGATTTGTGGCCCTTTATGATTATCCTGGAGCCACCGCCGTGCTCGCCTTCCAAAACGTTCTCGTTGGAATCGACCTTTCGCAGCGCGACCCGCCAGGCTCGAAAACGCTCAGTCCGCCAGTGAGGGAGGCCATCCAAACTTCGGTCTGGCTGGCCGAGAAGATGAATGCCTCGCTGACGTTTTTCACGGCCATTGAAATCCCCGAAGACACTCCATATTTGGATCTGCTCGTCGACGAACCACAAGACCTGCTGCGGTCGCTCGCCGCCTCGGCCAATGACGAATTGGGTGAATGGGTGGGCGCCGCCCAAGCCAAGGGGATTTCGGCCAAGGCTGAAGTGGCGCACGGCGTCGGTTGGATGGAAATCATCCGGCTCGTCGAGCGCGACCAGCATGACCTCGTGATCGCGGGGGCCCGGAACCTGCACGGCTTCGACCGGTTCTTGTTGGGCAGCACGGCGCAGAAACTGCTGCGGAATTGTCCCTGTCCGGTCTGGGTCGTGCGGCCCGATCACACGATCAACGTGTCGCACATCCTGGTCGCCAGCGACCTGCGGCCGGTCTCGGAAAAGGCGCTGTGGGCGGCCGTGGAGCTGGCCCCACGATTGGGGGCAAAGGTGCATGTCGTGCATGCGGCGAGCTTCCCGCTCGAACGGATTTGGCTAAGTCCCATCCACGGTGCGGCGAGGGAACACTACCGCCGGCAGGTGCGCGCCGACGCCGATGCGGCGCTGAAAGAACAGGTCGCCAGGCTTGGCGTGGCGGGCGCCCGCGTCGAGATCGAGGTGATCGACGGCGACGGCGGCGCCGATCTGGCGATCTTGCGTTTCATCGACCAGCACCAGGTCGACATGTTGGTCATGGGCACGGTAGCCCGCCACGGCGTGCCGGGCGTTCTCGTCGGCAATACGGCCGAACGCATGTTGCACGAGGCCCCCTGTTCGCTGTTCGCCGTGAAACCCGACGGCTTCGAATCGCCCGCGGTGCCCAAGGCTGCCCAGGGGAGGAAACAGGCGCGGCGAGAACGGAAGGCCGCGTTCGGGACTGGCGCCCAGGAGTCGGTTCAATGAATCCGACCGTCCTCGCCATGCGGCACCCGATCTCGACGCTGATGCTGGTCGTGGCCCTGATCAGCGGCGGCGGACTCGCCTACAGCCGGATGCGGGTCGATATTTTCCCCGCGCTCAACACGCCGAAGATCTACGTCTTTCTCGATTACATCGGCATGAGTCCCGACCAGGTCGAGGGGTTCCTCGTCAACCAGCTCGAGTTGTACTTCCAGTACGTCGATGGGATTCAAGACATCGACACGCGAAACATCCAGCAGGTCGCCTTGTGCGAGCTGTCGTTCTACCACGGCACCGACATGGGCCAGGCGATGGCCCAGGTGGTGGCCATGTCCGACCGGGCCATGTCGTGGATGCCCAAGGGCACCTTGCCGCCGATGATCATGCGCTTGGACGCCGGCAGCCTCCCGGTGGGATACCTCGTGTTCGAAAGCGAGCGAACCTCGTTGGGGGCGATGGGCGACCTGGCGCAGAACGTGATCCGGCCGCTGGTGCAGAAATCCGTTCCCGGCACCGTCGCCATTTCACCCTTCGGCCCCAACATGCGGTCGATCGTCGTCAACGTCGACCCCCACAAGCTCCTCACCTATAACCTCCGACCCCAGACGGTGATCGACGCCCTGGCGACGGGCAACACGATCATTCCGGCCGGGAACATCTACGTCAAGGACTCGATGCCGATCGTCGCCAACAACGCGACGGTCCTCGACATTCAGAAACTGGGCGAAATTCCTCTCAAGATCGGCCAGAACGTCTACCTCCGCGACGTGG
>DATLQY010000739.1:0-9489 GCA_035534975.1 Pirellulales bacterium | reverse complement strand
GGTTGATGATCGGCGTGGAATACGTGCCGCCGATGGCCCCCAGGTTGCTGATCGTGAACGTGCCGCCGCGCATGTCGTCCAAGCCGAACTGGTTGTTGCGGGCCTTGGCGGCGATCTCCGTCAGGCCCTGCGCGATCTGCGGTATCGTCATCCGGTCGACCTCGCGCATTACCGGCACGACCAGTCCGCGCTCGGTGTCGACCGCCACGCCCAGGTTGACGTAGTCCTTGTAGATTACCTGTTCGGCCTCGAGGTCAAGCGTGGCGTTGATCACGGGATGTAATTGCACGGCGTGGGCCACGGCCTTCATCACGAAGGCCATCATCGTCAGTTTGTGTTCGGTGCCGACGTAATCAGCCATGCCCCCCTTGCGAATCCGCTCCAGCTCCGTGATGTCGGCATCGTCGAAATTGGTGACGTGGGGGATCGTCACCGACGAGCGGGCCATATTCACGGCGATCGTCTTGCGGATCTTCGAGAGCCGCTGGACCTGGATCGGTCCCCATTGGTCCTGGCTCGGCGCCGCGTTGGGTACGGTCACTTTGCGAAGCGCCGGCGCGTGCGCCGCGGCCGATTGCCGTACCGCCTTTTTGACGTCTTCTTCGGTAATCCTGCCGCTGGGCCCCGTGCCAATGACCCGGGCCAGATCGACGCCCAGCTCACGTGCCAGACGCCGAGTGGCCGGACCCGCCGGCGCGGCGACAGCCGGCGCCAGAGCCAAAGCGCCAACGGCACGGCCGGCGCCGCCGTTGGCCGCCACAGCGGGAGCGGGCGCCTGAGCCGGCTGCGGTTTTGGCGCCACGGTCGTCTCCGCCGGCGCGCGCGAGCCGGCAGGTGCGGGCTTTTCCGGCGCGCCGGCCGCGGGTGCCTTGGGTTTGGCGGCCGCCGGCTTGGCGTCACCGGCACTTGCCGGCGCGGCCTGTTTGGCTAGAGCTGGCTGTTTGGCCGGGGCCGGCTGCCCGGCGGGAGCCGCGGCAGGTGTAGCCGAAACCTCGATCGATAATAACAGGCCCCCTACCTTTACGCTCTGGCCGGGCTTGACGTGCATTTTGACGACCTTACCCGCCTGCGGACTGGGAAGCTCGACCGTGGCCTTGCCGGTTTCGACCTCGACCACCGCCTGGTTCGCCTGGATTTCGTCCCCTTCTTTGACGAGCACGCTGACGATGTCGCCCGACTCGATGTTCTCGCCCAGGTTCGGCAGCTTGATATCAATCGCCATGGTGGTGAGGGGTGGGAGGTTAAGGGGTCAGTGGTGGTGGGCGGTGCCCACCCTACGCGATCATCGGATCAATCTTCTCGGGATCGATTCCCAACTGGGCGATCTCCTTGGCCAGCCGCTTGCCGTCGAATTGTCCGCGGCGTGCAAGCTGGGTGAGCGTGGCCAGCGTGATGCACTCGGCGTCGACCTCGAAGTGCCGCCGTAAGTGCGGCCGCGTGTCGCTGCGCCCCAACCCGTCGGTGCCCAGGGCCGTCAACCCTCCGGGCACCCACGGCGAAACCTGTTCGGCCACCGCGCGGACATAATCGGAACTGGCGATGAACGGTCCTTCCGCGCCGGCGAGCGTTCGTGCAAGGTACGAGGTCCGAGGAGCTTCGCCGGGGTGCAACAGGTTCCATCGCTCGGCCGCCTGGGCCTCGCGGCGAAGCTGGGTATAGCTCGTCACGCTCCAGGCCTGGCTCGATACCCCGTAGCGCTCGGCCAGAATCCGCTGTGCCCGCAGCGCCTCGCGGAGAATCGCCCCGCTGCCGAACAGTTGGGCCGTGGGGGCCTTCGGACCGGCATCGAACGCGGCCACTTTGTAGATGCCCTGGACGATGCCCTCCTCAATGCCGGCGGGCATCGAGGGCATGCGGTAGTTCTCGTTGTGAAGCGTGATATAGTACATCACCGCCTCGCCGTCCTGGTACATCCGCCGCAGGCCCTCCATTACGATCACGGCCGTTTCGTAGGCGTAGGCCGGGTCGTAGGAGCGGACCGTGGGATAGGCCATCGAGAACAAGTGACTGTGGCCGTCCTCGTGTTGCAAACCCTCGCCGTTGAGCGTCGTTCGGCCGGCCGTGCCACCCAGCAGAAACCCCTTGGCGCGGGCGTCGGCGCCGGCCCATATCAAGTCGCCGATCCGTTGGAAGCCGAACATCGAGTAGTAGATGAAGAAGGGGATCATGTTGATCCCGTGCGTGGTATAGGCTGTGCCAGCGGCGATGAAACTCGACATCGAACCGGCCTCCGTGATCCCCTCTTCGAGGATCTGCCCGTCCTTCGCCTCGCGGTAATAAAGGAACTGCTCCGAATCGACCGGTTCGTACAATTGCCCGGTATGGGCATAAATACCGCACTGCCGGAAGAGCGGGTCCATGCCGAACGTCCGCGACTCGTCGGGCACGATCGGCACGATGTACTTACCGATTTCCTTGTGCTTCAGCAGCCGGCCGAAGTGTTTGACGAAGGCCATTGTGGTCGAGACCTCGCGCTCGCCGCTACTGGAGAGCGATTCGGCGAATTCGTCGATCGCGGGCACGCGGATGGATGGCGTATTGGTGACGCGCGTGGGGACGTAACCTCCCAACGCTTCACGCCGTTGGCGGAGGTACTCCATCTCCGGGCTGTCTTCTGGAGGTCGGTAAAAAGGCGCCCGCGAGACGTCGTCGTCGGATATCGGGATGCCGAAGCGGCTGCGGAACTCGCGGTATTCCTCCTCGTTGAGCTGTTTCTGCTGGTGCGTGATGTTGCGGCCCTCGCCCGCCTCGCCCAGGCCATAGCCTTTGATCGTCTTGGCCAGGATCACAGTGGGCTTGCCTTCGCTCTCGACGGCCGCCTTGTAGGCCGCGTACACCTTTTCGGGATCGTGGCCTCCGCGCCGCAGCGAGCGTAGCTTGTCGTCGGAGAGGTGGCCGACCATCTCCAACAGCTCGGGGTACTTCCCGAAGAAGTTCTCGCGGATGTAGCTGCCGGGCGAAACCGTGTACTTCTGGAATTCGCCGTCGACGACATCATTCATCCGTTTAACTAGCAGGCCATTCTTGTCTTGGGCCAAGAGCGGGTCCCAGTCGTCGCCCCAGATTACCTTGAGCACGTTCCAACCGGCGCCGCGGAAGGCGCCTTCGAGCTCCTGAATGATTTTGCCGTTGCCGCGAACAGGACCATCGAGCCTCTGCAAGTTGCAGTTCACCACGAAGATCAAGTTGTCGAGCTGTTCGCGGGAAGCGAGCGTGATGGCGCCCAGCGTCTCCGGCTCATCACACTCGCCGTCGCCGACAAAGGCCCAGATCTTGCGTCCGTTCGTTTCCAAGATACCGCGGTCGCTGAGGTACTTGTTGAACCGCGCCTGGTATATGGCCATGATCGGTCCCAGGCCCATCGAGACGGTGGGGAATTCCCAGAAGCCGGGCATGAGCCAGGGGTGCGGATAGCTCGAAAGCCCTCCGCCAGGGGCCAGTTCCTGCCGGAAATTGATGAGTTGCTCTTCGCTCAGGCGCCCTTCGAGGAACGCCCGGGCGTAGATTCCCGGCGCGCAATGGCCCTGGAAATAAATGATGTCACCCGTGTAGTTCTCGCTCTTGCCGCGGAAGAAGTGGTTGAAGGCGACTTCGTAGAGCGTGGCCGCCGAGGCGTAAGTCGAAATGTGCCCCCCGATGCCGTGCTCCTGGTGGTTGGCACGCGATACCATGGCCATCGCGTTCCATCGGATGATGCTCTTGATCCGCCGCTCGATCTCACGGTTGCCCGGGTATTGTGGCTGCCGATCGACGGGAATCGTGTTGATGTAGGGGGTGTTGATGGCGAAAGGGAGCTCCACCCCCTGGCCGGCGGCGACTTCATCGAGCATCGAAAGCAGGAATTTTGCCCGATCGGGCCCTTTGGCCTCCAACACGTACTGGAGAGACGCCAGCCATTCGGCTGTTTCAACCGGGTCGAGATCGGTTTCCAACGGGATGGTTTCGGCTTGCGCCATTCGATCATGCTCCCGAATGATGGACCCCACGCCACTGCGTTCGCTCGGCCACAATTAGTTGGAACAAAACCCCAACAGGCCTACAAACAGGCCTTATCTCTTGCGCCGCGCGGCAAGCCCTGGATTATCCCGCAATCCGCTTCGGAGGTAAAGGGCAGCGGCGACTTGAACCACCATGCGGAATTCTAACGAATTCCGCTACATCGGCCGTCGAGGGCGGTAGATCTCCGTCGCGGTACCCAGATGGACCTCGCCGGCGAAGGCCAATGTCTCGCTGAGCGTCGGGTGCGGGTGGATCGCCTCGCTCAGGTCGCGGACGTTGCACCCCATCTCGATCGCCACGACCCCTTCGGCGATCAGTTCGCCCGCTCCGGACCCAACGATGCCGACGCCCAATACCCGATCGGTCTCGGGATCGATCACGAGCTTGGTCATCCCCTCGGTGCGTCCCAACGCCTGGGCGCGGCCGCTGGCTGCCCAGGGATAGCGGGCAATCGCGACCTCGCGCCCTTCGTGCTGCGCTTGCTCCTCGGTCAGGCCCGCCCAGGCGATTTCGGGGTCGGTGAAGACGACGGCGGGAATCGCCAGTGCGTCGAACCGAGCCGTGCCTCCGTGCAGCACGTCGACGGCCACTTTGCCTTCGTGCGACGCCTTATGGGCCAACATGGGCTCACCGGCCACGTCGCCTATCGCCAGAATGCGCGGGTCGGCCGTCCGCTGCTGCTTGTCGATTTTGACGAAACCACGGGCATCGACTTCGACCTTGGTTTTTTCCAACCCGATTCCCGCGCTGTTCGGCTTGCGACCCACGGAAACCAGCACGCGGCTGAACCGCTCGCTCCGCTGGCCTTCGGGCCCCTCGAACGTGACTTCGACCGATTCGCCACGGTCGGCCAACGACTTGACCTTGGTGTTGAGGTAAATGCCGACCAGCAACCGGGCGAGCCTCGCTTGAAGCGGCTTCACCAGGTCGCGATCAGGACCAGGCAGCAGGCCGCCGGTCAGCTCGACCACACTCACTTTGCTTCCCAGCTCGGCGTAGACCGTTCCCATTTCCAAACCGATGTAGCCGCCGCCCACGACCAGCAGGCTTTCCGGCACGTCGGACAACTCAAGCGCCCCGGTCGAATCCATGACTCGTGGGATGGGCAGATCGAAGGCCGCGATTTTCGCCGGCAGGCTGCCGGTGGCCAGGATGCAGTGTTCGAACGTGATCTGGTCGCCCACGCGCGTGGCCGGATCGCCCCCTTCGAGCCGCAACGTCTGCGAGTTCTCGAACACTCCTTTGGCTTGAACCACCCGTACCTTGCGCTGCTTGGCCAATTGCTTAAGGCCATTGGAAAGCGTTTGAATGACCTTTTCCTTTCGAGCACGCAGGGCGTCGATCTCGATGGCCGGCTTGCCGAAGGTGATGCCCCACTGGCTCATCTCGCGTGCTTCGCTGACCACCTTGGCCACGTGCAGCAGGGCCTTCGATGGAATGCAACCCTTGAGCAGGCAGGTACCGCCCAGACGGGGTTCCGATTCGACGAGCGTGACTTCCATTCCCAGGTCAGCGGCCAAGAAGGCGGCGGCGTATCCGCCGGGTCCGCCACCGAGTACGACGAGTTTCGTATGCATGATTTTCTTACAGATCCAAGACCAGATGGGGCAAGGTTTCAAGCGGCCGTAGGTTAGGCTTTCCAGCCTGACGGCTCTAAATGTCGTCCAGCGGAAACACCGGCCGCCGGATGTGGCGAAAGGGCAACGCCCGCAGGTTGCTCGAACAAGGGCCGGGCGTGTCGACCGTGTAGCTCGCCTTGGCGATCGGGTCATAAGCCCGGCGATGGGCCACGGCCGCCTTGACGCCGATCACGAACAACTGCGTCGGCTCGATCCCTTGGCTGCGCCATTGCCCGAGGTCGAAAGGGGGCGTCTTGCGGCTGGTCAGAAGCACGGTCACTCCAGCGTGCCGCACGACGGCCGAGCGCCCCATGTCGAACCGCGCACCGCACATCGACGCCAGATGGCTGTGGAGGTCCTCCAGATCGAAGCGGCCGTCGCTTTGTGATATGAGCTCCACCTCCAGCACCAGCGGCGGACCTCCGAGCGTGCTCGCCTTGCCGCCGATCGGCAGCGTCAGCGTTTCGCCGCGAGATCGCCCGGCCAACTCGGCAACGGCCTGCGGATCGCAGAGGCAGACCGCCGAACGGTCGATGCGGTTGCGGACCAGGAATTCCAGCACGCCCGTCCCGTCGCCCGGCGCCCCGCCGCCGATGTTGTCGGCCGGCTCGACCAGGAGCACCGGCCCTTCCCGGTGCTCCGCCAGCAAAGGCAAGATGCTTTCGAGCGGCGGATCGACGCGGTTACCCATTTCCTTGTTGTCGCGCGCCCAGACGGCCAGTTGCTTTAGCCCGTCGCGCGCCGCCGCCGGGTCGCCCAGCGTGATCGCCGTAAAGCTAACCCCCGTGTCGGGCGTGTCGGCGAACGAAAACCCCGCCAACACGTTCGAGACCAGCACGCCCTCGATATCGGTCTCAATTTCGCGGCTGGCCGCTTCGAGCCAGCGCATGGGATCGTCGGCCGTGCCGGTGCCGGTCGGGGACCATACTAGCGGCGCACACTCCCAGACGGTGACGGGCCGTTGGCCTGAGAGCAACAGACGATGGAGTAACTGCGCCGCGTCCATCGCCGCGGCGTGCGCGTCGGTGTGCGGGTTTTCGCGGTACGCGACCAGTCCATCGCTCAGCTCGGCCATTCGCCGGCTGAAATTCGCGTGCAGATCGATGACCCCGCAAAGCGGGACCTTGCTTGCCCCCGGAAGAGCGCGGAGGCGCGCGAGCAACTCGCCCTCGACGTCTCGTTGCGATTCGCAGACCATCGCCCCGTGCAGCACGAGGAAGATGCCCTGAAGCCCGTGCGCAAGTTCGGCCTCGGCGTAGACGCGCAGCTCTCGCCAGAACTCTTCGAAGACACGATCTTCGACCGTGGCGCCGGGTGTCGCGCGGTAATCGACCGCCGGCACGACGGTCCAATCGCGAGCGTCGGCCACCTCCAACACGCCTGCCAGCGGCGAGCCGTCGCCGGCGGCGGCCAAGAGTTCGTCGCCCCTGCGAACCTGGAAATCGGCCAGAGTCGTCCGCCCGTCGAGGAAGGTATGAGTTTCGTGGAACAAGCCCGCCAACAGCACGCGTGGGTTCATCGTCGTCCGTCGAGGTTCGCCGTGTTGGGACGAAAACAACGATTCTACGAGGCTACGAAGCCTCGCGCCAAGCCTTGGCGCTGGGCGTCGAAATCTCGGCGAAGGACGATTCCTCGATCAGGAACATCTGATTTCCCGTGACCTCGCGGCAGATCCAATGGGCCGCAACGTAGTGCGAGGCTTCCTCGACGACCACGCAACGCGAACGTCCCTGGACGGTCGCATGCCGCCGCTGGCCGGGCTGAATGGGGGTGGGCACGAGCACGACCTCTTGGAAACGAAGGAGAAAGCCCGTTCCACCCTATCGACGAATTCAAGGTCGGCAATGAAAACACTCTTGGCACCTGCCAGAACCGTCAAAGCACGGAAAAACGACACACACGGCCGGCGCGGACCTCGCTTGGTACCCAAGAATCGCTTTGGCCGGTCACACGGCCTTTTCGGTTGAATTGCAAGCGGCATTCATCGGAGCCAAAGCGACCGCGAGGAGTCTTGCCAAACGGTCCGTCAACGGCCTGTCGAATATGCCGATAGGCACCCTAGTCGGCTCAAGATGGCGGACCTCAACCGGGCAGGCCTCGCAGGCGTGATACGCCTTGTGTCTCGCAAGTTCGATTTGGTCGCCAGCGACCTGTGTCACGACAGCTTCGTGGAGCAGCAACCCGTCACCGTTGGTTTCCTCCCAAAATACACGGTTTCCAACCTTGATGTCTTGTTTCGAGTCCCACACTTTGGATGCGCCGATGACCTCCTTTGCCTGCGCCAGCGACAATCCGCAGACCGTCCGTAGCATCCTGATCATCGCGATGGGGTCAAGCCCGTCGGCCCTGGCGCGATTGTACAGGTCCGTCGGCGTCGCACCACGGTCATGCCGTTGCTGGTACTGGTCGAACTCGTTCATCATACAATTCCTCTTGGCTGCTTCTTATTCTACATCGAAGACACGGTAAAGAATATCCATCATTCCGCCTCCGAGGTCGCCCGGACAAGCGGCTGTCGCGGTGGTGAATCCATGATCTTGGAGGATTTTGAGAATCCGCGGATTGACGACCGCGGCACCAAAGAGTTCCAAATGACCAAACCCAAAAAGCTTAGCCACTCGACTAGACCTTTCGCGAAATCTACCAAGAGTCTTGAGCGCACCGCCTGGATCATTGATTTCTACGATGCCGCTTCGTAATCGCGTTTCGGCCAATTCGACCATTGCAATGCCTGGCGAGCTCTCGGTGGGTAAGAGATACACGACAATCTCGCCGCGCATGAACACGGGAATCTGCACCGGCGAAAGGCCCAATTCGATCAACGACTGGAGCTGCTCTGATGTCGGTTCGCGGTGCTCAGCCATGGGCGCACTGTAACATCAAATCGGTCACATCGCCTCTCCGTCGCCCAAGGCACGCACCGCGGCGACAAGGTCGATGTCTTGCCGCGGGAAGACGCTGCGCAAGTCGAGGTAAAGCCGCTCGTCGCGGACACGGCCCACCACGGCGGGTCTGCCGGTGCGCAGCCGCGTTGCGAGCCGGTCGACACTCATCCCCTCGGAAGTCAAGGCGACGCACCAGGTTCGCAACTGTTGCGTTGGCACCGCACCACCTCCCAAAAACGTCACGTCCTCGACTGCCTCGGCCGCTTTGATCGCGCCGCCCGCGGCCATCTGCGGGGCGAGACGCTCGGCGCGCCCCTTGAGGTTCTCGACCGACGTCGAAAGAAGTTGCAAAAGCGGCACCGTTCGCCGCGCCTGCGCAGGATCGCGATAGAGCCGTAACGTCGCGGCCAGCGCGGCCAGCGTCAGCTTGTCGACCCGTAGGGCGCGGGTCAACGGGTGCCTGACGATCTCGTCGACCAGCGCTCGCCGGCCGACGATCACTCCACACTGCGGGCCTCCCAGCAGTTTGTCGCCGCTGAACAGCACCAGGTCGGCGCCCTGTTTGATGCTCGCCGCCGCCACCGGTTCGCCAGTGCAACCGAACTGGGCGAAGTCGACGAGCGCGCCCGAGCCGATGTCGTGAATCACGCTTAGGTGCCGCTCATGGCCCAACTGCGCCAGTTCTGACAGCGTGACGCTCTCGGCGAACCCGGCAACCACGAAGTTGCTTGGATGCACCAGTAGCAACGCGGCCGTCCGCTCGCCGATCGCCCGCGCGTAGTCGTCGATTCGCGTTCGGTTGGTCGTCCCCACTTCACGCAACACGGCGCCGCTGGCGGCCATCACGTCCGGCAAACGGTAACTGCCGCCGATCTCGATCAATTGTCCGCGCGAAACGATCACCTCGCGGCCGGCGGCCAAGGCGGCCAGCGCAAGCACCGTGGCCCCGGCGTTGTTGTTGACGACCAGCGCCGCCTCGGCCCCGG
>DATLQY010000738.1:0-2718 GCA_035534975.1 Pirellulales bacterium | reverse complement strand
CATGCGCTGCCGCCGCGGCCCAGATCTCGCGGCCTTCCACCAATCCTGAAGCCAAGTCCAGGCTTCGGCGGACACCTGCACGGCGGGCTGACGCCCTTGTGCTGTCCGCCAACGCCTGGCCTTTATCACACGCGCTGCAATCGGGACGCCGAAGGGGAAGTGTCCTAACAGTGTGGGACACTTCCGCCGAAGGGGCCACCTTGCCCTGCACCATCCCCATTTGATAGACTGTCTGGTTCGGACGCGCCGAGTGCATGCCCCAGCCATGCGGCGGATGGCGGTTCGGGGGTCACGCACAATTCATTTGACGGAGATCGGTGTGGGAACGAAGAAGACCGGTAAGGGACGACGGAAGATCGGGCGCAAGAAACGCCGCATGCGAGCCAAGATTCGGCACCGCAAGGGATAGAACGGGCAGTGAATCGAGGCCATGAAGCCCCTGCGGATCAAGAACCCGCGACGCAAGTTCTCGGCCGACCGCGACGACGCCGGCGTGCCGCACATTCGCGCCGGCAACTGGCCCGGCGCGCTCTATGGGCTGGGCTACCTGCATGGGGTCGATCGGCCCACCCAAATGCTCTTTTCGCGCAGCGTCGCCCGCGGCCGCTCGGCCGAGCTGATCGCCGACAAGCCCGAACTGCTCGAAACCGACCGGTTTTTTCGCAAAGCCGGCCTGTTCCGTTACCTGGAGCGCGAAGTCGGCGCGCTCGACGACCGCACCTTCGGCGAGTTGACCGCCTATTGCGAAGGGGTCAACGACGGCATGAAGCAGTCGGGCCGTTCGTTGCCGATGTGGGCCGCCGGCTTCCAGCCGCACCCCTGGAACCAGCAGTCGGTGATGCTGGTCGGAAACCTGCTGAATTTCGGCGGCCTGGCCGTGAGCCAGCAGCAGAACGAACGCCTGCTCTTGGAGTTGGTGCTGACGGGCGTCGATCGCGACAAGCTCAGCGAGTTGTTCGCGCCGCTCTTGGATGGGGCCGACTTCAACCTCTTGCGGCAGATCAAGATCTCCAATCGCCTCTCGGACGAAGCCTTGGAGCTGCTCGCCGACCTGCCTCGGCTGGCCGGCAGCAACGCCTGGGCCGTCTCGCCCCAGCGCAGCGCCACGGGGCACGCGCTGTTGGCCTCGGACCCGCACCTGGAAGTCAACCGCCTGCCGTCCATCTGGTACGAGGCGGTGCTCGAGTGGGACCAGGGATACGTGATGGGGGCCACGCTCCCCGGTTGTCCCTTGTTCGCCGTCGCGCGCACGCCGCGGCTCGCCTGGGGAGTGACCTACCTCAAGGGCGACACGAGCGACTATTTCATCGAAGACATCCGCCGCGGCCGGCAGAGCTGGCAGTACCGCCGCGGCGACGAGTGGTTCGAGTTCCAGGTTGACGAGGAAATCATCGCCCGCAAGGGGCGCGAACCGGAAACGTTGTTGGTCTACCGCAACGCGCTGGGGACGCTCGACGCCGATCCGGAAGTGAGCGGGCCGGGCTATTGCCTGCTCTCGGCGTGGACCGGCGACGCGCCCGGATCCGCCGGCTCGATCGTCACCTGGCTCAAGCTCCCCGCGTGTACGCACACGCTGGAGGCGATGGACCTGGTGCGCGAATGTCCGCAACCGACGCTTTGTTGGGTGTTCGCCGACTCCGGCGGGCACATCGGCCTGCAGGCCAACGGCTGCTTTCCGCGCCGCGCCGCGGGCCACAATGGAATGCTGCCGGTCGCGGCCTGGGACATGGCGAACCATTGGCGCGGCTGGGTTTCCAGCTTCGATTTGCCTCGGCTGTACGACCCGCCCGAAGGCTTCGTGGCCAGCGCCAATGAAAACGTCAATCTACCCGGCGGCCCGCGGTTGGTCACCCAGCCGGTGCCCGACTTCCGCCGGCGGCGGATCGATGAGCGGCTGGCCGAGCTGCCCTTGGCGACGTTGGCCGACATGCAGGCCCTGCAATACGACGTCATCAGCCTGGAAGCGCGCGACTTGATGCGCGTCTTCCTGCCTCACCTGCCGGAGGGCCCCCTGCGCCAACGGTTGGCGGCTTGGGACCACGGTTACTCGCCCGAGAGCCTGGAGGCCACGCTCTTCTCGCGGCTTTTCCGCAACGTGCTGTTGGAAGTGTTCGGCCGGCAGCAAGGGGGAATGGGATTTCGGCGGATGCTCTATCTTTGCACGCGGGCGGGTTTTTCGATGATGGTCGTGACCTGCATCGACCGGCTGTTGAAGCAGGAAGAGTCGCTTTGGTGGCGGCCGGGCGAGAAAGGCGACCTGATCCGCACGGCCGCCGAAAAGCTCGCCGGCGCGCCGGACCAGCCCTGGAGCGTGACCAACGCCTTCAAGTTCACCAACCGCTTTTTCGAGACGCAGTTCGTCGGCCGGGCGTTGGGCATCCAGACCAGCGAGTTTCCGATGCGCGGCTGCCACGCCACACCTTTTCAAGGCCACCTGTTGCGGGCGGCGAAGCGCGAAACGACATTCGCCCCCTCGTACCACTTCGTCACCGATCTGGGAACGGATGAAGCCTTGACCAACCTGCCCGGCGGTCCCAGCGAGAGCTGGTTTTCGCGCTGGTACAAGAGCGACATCCCCCGCTGGCTGGCCGGCGAGTACAAGCTGCTGTCGGCCAAAAGGCCGGCCGACTGATGCTGACGGACCGATCGACCCGAACCCTGGCGTTCCCCTCGTTCCCACGCTCCCGCGTGGGAACGTGGTTTCGGCCGCTCCGCGGC
>DATLQY010000737.1:0-3983 GCA_035534975.1 Pirellulales bacterium | reverse complement strand
TTCGGATCGGTGAATGACCCGCTCGTCTTGGCCGGCTGGAAACTGGCGTCGAAGACGTCGATCTTGCCGCCGAGGAAATCGGCCGCGTAAAGCTGGTCGGTAGTGCCGTTGTTTGCCAGGGTTAGGCCAGTGAAAGCAGCGCCGGGCACCGAAACAACGGCCAGCGCGTTCTGGCCGACGTTCGAATTGAAGCCGTAGATCGTGCCGTCGAGCGAGGCATAGATAAACTCGGCCGGCCCGCCAATGATGGATGTCGTGCCGCCGGGAGGCGGGTTGGGTGAGTGAACGATGAACTCGTTGGCGTTGCCGTTGTAAACCTGACCCGTCGCCGAGGGAACGCTGACGGTCTGATCAACGTTTTGAACGAACGGGCTTCCCGCCACGTCGCCGCCATACGAGTTCGAGCGTTGGGCCAGCCCGTCCGAGACCGAAAAGCCGCCGCTGGCGCCGGGGTTTGTGGCGATTCCCCAGGCGGCCACGAGCGACGGATCGAAGACGAGCGCCCCAGCCTGTTGGTTTGAGGCCCCTGTCTGCTGGTTTGAGGCCCCGATTTGCTGGTTTGAGACAAGGTTGAACTCGACGTAGGCGTCCGAAGCCAAAAGCCAGCGTGCTTCCAACGGCTCCGCCAGCCGGCGCCGCGACCGACGACCGTTTGACAAGCCAGAACCTCGCGGCAAACGCCGCCGCGGCGAATGAATGGCGTTCCACCACGACATGGCACGACTCCTGGGCAGCACTCCCGCACGAGACCGGCCCGATCCTCCCAATACCCTCTTGTACCAAGTTCTTCCGGCAGGTCAACGAATTGGCAAAGGGAACATGCGGAACATGTGAAACTTTTCAGGGTTTCTTGCACGGAATCGGGCGAGCCGTGCCACTATTCCTATTAGACGGCCGCATTAATTTCAACGGTCGCCAAGGCAATTGACTGAGGGTCTTACCACCATGCGACTTACGCTCCGTACGATGTTGGCTTACCTGGACGAAATCCTCGAACCGGCGGACGCCCAGGATGTCGGCAAGAAAATCGAAGAAAGCGACTTTGCGAACAGCCTGATGCATCGCATTCGCGACGTGACGCGGCGCATGCGCTTGGCGGCCCCCAGACTGGAGGGCCGCGGCATGGGGCTCGATCCCAACACGGTGGCCGAGTACCTCGACAACACGTTGCCGTCCGAGCGCGTTCCCGATTTCGAAAAGGTCTGCCTCGAGTCCGACGTCCACCTGGCCGAAGTCGCGTCGGCACACCAGATTCTGGCGTTGGTCCTGGGCGAACCGGCCGAAATCGAACATAACTGCCGGCAGCGCATTTACGATTTGCCCAACGCCGCCCCGCAATCCTCGTCTCCATCGGGCGACACCTCCGCGGCGACGGTCAAGCACGGTGCCGGCGCGGGTTCGGCAGCCTCGACGGACGGCACTGCGGCACGCCCGGTGGACGGCACCGCGGTACCTTCGGTGGACGGCACCGCGGTGCCACCGGCCGGCGGCACGGCAGGGCCGCCGAAAATTGTCGTGTCCACGTCGAAAAAGAAAAAGTCGAAGCGGCGCAAGCCACGTTCGGCCGTCGAAGTGCCCGATTACCTGCGCGAAGAAGATGACGCGGACACCGGCGGCATCCCTTGGCGCATGATCGCGGTGGCGGTGTTGTTGCTCCTCTGCATCGGACTTTTCGCCAATTGGCAATGGCCTGGCTTCTGGCAAGGCAACTCCGGCCGGCAGGTGGCAAAGGTCCGATCGCCCAGCGGTGATGGGACCAGTGACGACGAGAATACCGGCGACGAGAAGCAATCCGGCAATGCGGAACGAAATCGGGCCAAGCGAACCGAGGCGGACGCCGGGGGCGACGACAGCTCTGAAGAATCCCCGGAAAATGAGGGCGGTAAGGCCGGTCGCGGCGGCTCCGACGCTGAGTCGGATACCACGGTCCCGGATGACGATGGTTCTGAACCATCCGCCACCGATCAGGACGGCGCGGCGGGCACCGACGCCGACTCGTCGGAAGCTTCCGACAAAACCAAGCCTGCCGATGAACCCGATGAACCCGACGCGACGCTCGTGACGCCTTCGGTCGACGAAGAAATGGCGTCGGACGACGACGTTGACGCGCCCGACGCGCCTCGGCCCGGAGACAAGTCTGCTACGAAAAATCGCGACAAGACTGGTACCAAGGAAACGGACGACGAAAACAATCCCGTGGCCAAGCCGGCAAAGAAGGCCGGACAGGTGATCGGACGTATGACCACGGAACACGACGTCCTTCTGCGTTGGGAAGGCGCGTCGGGCTGGAAGCGGTTGCCGACGCGCGAAACCATTCACGCCGCTGATCGCCTGCTGGCCTTGCCGACCTATAAGCCAATCGTCGCGCTGGCCGTCGGTGTAACACTCCACATGCTAGGCGGAGCGGAGGTCGAATTGGAAGTCCCCGATGCCCAGGGGGTTCCAGGGGTCCATGTCGTGCGCGGCCGCGTGGTGCTCCTGCCCGTCAAACCCGACTGCCAGATTCGCCTGCGCGCCGGCGGCCAAAGCGGGCTGGTGACCTTTGGCCAGGACGACGCACCGGTGGCCGTCGAAGCGTTCCAGGAGTTACCCGACGGCGCCGACCCGGAGGATGAGACCGCGACGACACGAGCGGAGTTCTACGTGACGGTGGGCGAGATCCACTGGGCGGGCGAGAACGGTCCACTCGAGACGATTCAGGGCCCGGCGCGGCGCGTCCTTGAGGGCGCGCCGGCGCCCGCCGACGCGGAACCGATCGAGGCCGGCGCCCTGCCCGCTTGGACCGGGACCACCGAATTGAGCCTGCTTGAGAAGAACGCCGCGTCGTTCCTGGAGCACGCGCTCGCCGGCGACCGGCCCTTGCCGCTGGTTCTGAAGGAAGTGGCGGCCGACCGCAAGATCGAGAATCGCCTGCTGGCCTTGCAATCGCTGGCCGAGATCGACGAATTCGAACCGTATGTACAGTTCCTGAATGATTCGGATCAGATTCAGAAGATCAACAAATGGGTCCCTCAAGTCGATGGGATGCACGCGGCGCTGGCGCGTGGAAGGGAGCACGCCACCAGAATCCGCAAGGCATTCGAGTCCCAGCGCGGCAAGAGCAAGGGTTCGGAGCTGTACCGCATGCTCCGCGGCTTCGATGGCAAGCAGTTGGCCAATGGCGACGACCGCTTGCTGGTGCAGTACCTTAGCCACGAGGATCTCGATTTCCGCGTACTCAGCTTTTGGAACCTGCGGCGGATCACCGGTGGGGCAGCGGGAAGAACCCATGGCTATCTGCCCCAGTTGTCCGAGCTCAAGCGCAAGCCCGCGGTTGCCAAGTGGCAGAAAGATCTCGATTCGAAGCAGATCGTCCCCGAACCGGGGAAAGCCGAATAGCCCCTCCCTGGCGTTCCGCGCGGCAAACCGCTAGATTACAACCATGACGGATGCTGAACAAAACGACCAGCTCAAGAAGCACTCCAAGGCCGAAGCGCCAGCGGCAGACGATGCGCCAACCAGCATCAAGCTGGTGCCGTACCCCAAGATCGTGTTCCTTTACCCGGCCTGGCTGACGTCGCTGGTGGCGGCAATTTACCTGAGCTTCGACACGCACCCGCTCGATTCCGACAACAAGGGAGCCGTCGTTGCGACCCTGGCGTTTCTGGGAATCCTGGCCGTGAACATGGTCGTGCTCGGCTTCGATTTCCCTCGCACGACGTCGCTGACCTTGTTTTTCTTCGCCGCGGCGCTGGTGATGGGGTTGGTACTGATCGGGGAGTACTACCCCACCGTGCTCCCCGCGCTCGGGAACCTGATGAGGAAATTCCGCCCACTCGCGAGCGTTCAGTTCTATTGGGCGTTTTTCTGCATGATGGGACTGATCTACGCACTGGTCTGGATCGTCGCCCATTTCGACTATTGGGAGGTCAGGCCCAACGAGTTGCTGCACCATCACGGAGTGCTGAGCGGCCTGGAGCGCTTTTCGGCGCCGCACATGACGA
>DATLQY010000736.1:0-4507 GCA_035534975.1 Pirellulales bacterium | reverse complement strand
AGCGGCGTCGACGAATTCATTGCGCACGCGATCGAGAACGAGCTGGCAAAGCTCAAGGTGGAAGAGGCCGAGGGGCAAGTTGCCGATCAGCTCCGCGGCCTGGGGTACATCGAGTGATGGATTCTTTGACGCGACTGGCGGTTTGGCTGAACGCGCCGGCGAATGCCGTGGGAAGGTTTATTCTCGCTCCCATCGGCGTCTTGCCCGGTTGGCTCTCCGCGACGCTCGCCGCGACGATCACCGGGGTGGCGCTCTTGGCCGTGTTCAAGTTCACGTCGAACCAGCGGGCGATCAAACGAGTCAAGGACGACATCAAAGCCAACCTGCTGGCGCTCAAGCTCTTCAACACGGGAGCGCAGGTGGCGCTGCGCGCGCAAGGGCGCGTCCTGCGCGCCGCCTTCAGGTTGCTGGCGCTCGCGATCGTGCCGGTGCTGTTGATGACCGTTCCGGTGTTGCTCGTTCTCGGGCAACTCTCGCTCTGGTACGAGGCGCGGCCGCTGCGCGTCGGCGAGGACGCGCTCGTGACCATGAAGCTCGGCGCGGGAGCCGCGTTGCCGGAGGCGCGATTGGAACCGTCCGCCGCCGTCGACGTAGCGATCGGCCCGGTGCGCGTGCGCGACCGGCGCGAGGTGTGCTGGAGCATCCAGGCGCGCCTGACCGGCCGTCATCGGTTGGAGTTTCACGTGGGCAACCTAACCGGCGAGAAAGATCTGGTCGTCGGCGACCGCTTCATGCGAGTCAGCTCGCTACGGCCCGATTGGGACTTCGCCGATACGCTCTCACACCCCGCCGAGAAGCCGTTTACGCCCGGCTCGCCGATTCGGTCGATCGCCATCGATTATCCGAAACGCGCTGGGTGGACGTGTGGCGCGGGTACCTGGGTCGTCTACTGGTTCATCGTGTCGATGGTCTCCGGTTTCGGTTTTCGCAGGCTCTTGAACGTCAACATGTGATCGGCATGGACATGGAAATCATCATCGTCTCGGGACTGCCGCGGTCGGGCACGTCGCTGATGATGCAAATGTTGGAAAACGGCGGCGTCGAGCTTGTCACCGACGGCATTCGAACGGCCGACGCCGACAATCCGAAGGGATACTACGAGCTGGAACAGGTCAAGAGCATCCAGCGCGACGCGTCGTGGCTGCCGCGGACGAGGGGAAAGGCAGTGAAGATGGTCTCGCAGCTCCTGTACGGCCTGCCTTCGAGCGAGCGCTACCGGATCATCTTCATGGAACGGGATTTCGACGAGATGCTGGCTTCGCAAGAGAAGATGCTCCAGCGATTGGGAAAGCCCGCCGTGGCCCGCGACCAGATCGAGCGGGCGTATACGCTGCACCTCCAGCGGCTGCGCGAATGGCTCCAGCGGCAGGCGAACATGCGAGTTCTCCACGTGAGTTACAACGACCTTCTCGCGGAGCCGCGCCGGCAGGCCGAGCGCGTGCGCGAGTTTCTCGGCGTCGACGCCGACATCGAGAACATGGCGCAGACCGTCGACCCGTCGCTGTATCGGAACCGAAAGACCTGAAGACTTGTGCTTTCGCGCAATGTTTGCTAAGCTGATGACTGCGATCCGGTTAGGATGACTCAAGGTCGCGGGGAGGCCACGTCATGCGGAACCAACTGCGTAGTTTTGCCGACCTGTTCAAGCGGCTTTCAATTCCACGGCCCCGTGGGGTGAAAAGTGCCGGCCCGATCATTGGTTCGGTGGCGGCGGCCGATCGCAGGGGTCATCCCCGGCGGCCAGAATCGTGGGCGATCGTGCATACCGTGACCGATGTCGGATTGAAGTTGATCCATCCGCATCCCCTTGCCGCGAAGCACATTGTCGTCAGTCTGGTCGCGCCGGCCGGGGAGACCCTGCAAGTGCTGCTTGCTCGGAGGCAGACCGAAGCCATCGGCGACCTGTGCGAAACGGCGGCTGAGTTCCTCGTGTCGCCGTTGGATCCGCACGAGTCGCTCGGCCAACGGACGGGAACGGACATGCACCGGCCCCAAGAAGACCGGCACCCGCCCCAAGAAGACCGAATGGATCCTGCCGACGAAACACGCTGGTCCCAGGATGAGGCCGAGAACACGGGCTTCGGATGATGGTCGTTCCCACGAGATTGCTCTGAGACACCGAAAGCCGGACGTTCCAGGCGTGTTCCGATGGTCCCGCATCGGCAAGGGGGTGGTGGCTCCGTCTACAAGGCGTTCGACATCGCCGCGAATCGTACGGTGGCCCTGACGTGGCCGTCGGGCCGAAACTATCGCTCACCTCGCGGGTTAGATGTCGTGAAGGTTGCTCAAGGGGGTGAATGGGAACCGCTCAACAAGCGGCAAGCCCGCATTGACCATCTCCATGTCCATTCTGACGAATGAAGCGTTTCGAGAGCGTTTGGGGACCAGTCGTCTGTTCGACGCCGGCGCCCTGGATGGCATTTGGCCGCGCGCGTCGGCCGATGATCGGGCTTCTCCGATCGTGGCGGCGAACGATCTGATCGAACGCGGGCTGTTGACCCGTTGGCAAGCCCAACAGTTGCTGGCCGGACGAAAGACGTTTGATTTGGGCCACTTCCGGCTTTTGGAGCGAATCGGCGAAGGGGGGATGGCCGCTGTCTACAAGGCGCGCGACATCGTGACGGGGCAAACGGTGGCTTTGAAGGTCATCGCCAAGGAGTTGCTGCGGCAGCGAGCGGTGCTGACACGGTTCCGGCGCGAGGTGAAGGCCGCGGTGGCCGTCAAACACCCGCACGTCGTGGCGGCCTACGGCACGGAGTGTTTTGACGGCACGCACGTGTTGATCATGGAATTCGTCGCGGGAACCGACCTCGAGCGCTGGCAGCGGCATGTCGGGCGACTACCGGTCGACTGGTCGTGCGAGATCATCCGCCAAGCGGCGCGGGGCCTGGCCCACATCCACGGCCGAGGACTGGTCCATCGTGACATCAAGTCCAGCAACTTGATGGTCGTGGCCGACGGTGTCGGGCAGTCACCCCTGGTGAAGATCGTCGATTTTGGCGTGGCCCGAATTCTCCGGAGCGAAGGTCGCAACGAAACGCCGTTGACCCTCGACGACAAACTGCTTGGAACGGTCAACTACGTCGCGCCGGAGCAAGCGTCGAACGATCGGCACGCCGACCATCGGGTCGACATTTTCAGCTTGGGTTGCACGTTCTACAAGGCGCTCACCAACGAGATTCCTTGGGACGGACCAACGTCCGTACTGAAGCTTCTGGCTCGGACGCAACGTGACGCACCCCTCGTGGGCCAACGACGGGCCGACATTCCGCCAGCGCTCGAGGCGGTCGTGGCCAAGATGCTGGCACGCGATCCCCACCAGCGTTTTGGTGACGCCGAAGAGGTGGCAAAAGCACTTGAGCCATTTTCGTTGCCGCTCGCCGCGGTGTCAGCCACAAACATTCGACACCAATCCGCGGTGAATTCGGATGCTCGTCGGCGAACTGGGCAAACGGGCCCCGAGTGGGTGCTGCAAAGACCATCTTCCGTGAGTGGGGCGGAGCGATTCCTGCTCCAGCGGCAAGGGAGTGTTCTGATCGGCCGCGGGCGAAATTGCCAAGTGAGACTCGACGATCCCCAAGTGTCGCGAAATCATTGCCTATTGACGTTCCAAAAAACACATTGGTGTTTGGATGACTTGGGCAGCGAAAACGGCACGCTGGTCAATGGCTTGCAAGTGGAGCACGCCGTGCTGGAGATTGGCGACGAGATCCAATTGGGGGCGACGGAGTTACATCTCGACACACTTGAGGCCCCCCAACAAGTAGATGAAACCTGGTTCGCGGACGGTTTCGGCCACGAAACGGTCTACTTGCCACGACCGGAGGAACTAGCGGGTTTCAAGCCGGGAAGCCTGCTCGGAAAACATTGCGAACTGGGGGCCCTGTTTCAGATCGGGTCGACGGGCGCCTATTACCGTGCCTGCGACCGACGGACCGGACGCCTCGTGTGCGTCAAGGTATTCCGCGAAGGATTCGCCGCGGATGGACTCGCCTGGAGCCAATTCGTCGATGGGCTGCAAATGGTCGCTAAATTGCGCCATCCGAGCATCGTGCAGTTATTCCTGGCCGGGGTGACGCGAGGCCGCCGGTGGCTGGCCATGGAATACGTCGAAGGCCCCACACTGCGGCAAGTCATCCGGAATCTGGGCGCGTCCGGTCCCTGGCCTCCTGAACAAGTCATCAACTGGCTGAGCACCATCGTCTCGGCGCTGGATTTGATTCATGCCGGGCAGGTGCCGTACATCAATGTCACTCCGGAGAGCATCGTCATGACCCGCTCCGGGACGGCCAAGTTGGTCAATTTTTCACCGGCTTGCGGATTGGCGGTTCCCACCATCGATGCGCTGACGGGCACGTGCGAGCTTGTGGACGATCTGGCCTACATGGCGCCAGAACGTTTTCGAGGTGATTACCCGATCGACGAGCGCTGCGACGTGTACGCCCTGGGCGCCTGTGCCTATGCGCTCTTGACAGGCCGACCGATTTTCGCGGCTTCGAGCCCGGGC
>DATLQY010000735.1:0-12861 GCA_035534975.1 Pirellulales bacterium | reverse complement strand
GAGCCTGGGGACCTCGTTCGTGACCGTCTGCAAGAACGGCTCGGACCACAACTATTTTCTCGACCCGGCGCTGTTGGCGAGCTTCGTGGTCGCGGCGTGCGGCGCGACGCGCCTATCGGCCGCGCAGCCGCGTCGCGCCTTGGCGGCGCTGGCGGGCCTGGCCGTCGTCCTGATGCTCCCCAGCGCGCGCGAGATCAAGGTCGTGGTCCGATCGCTCGGCGGGCCGACCGAGGAATACGCCCGCGTGCGAGAATTGCTGCGGGAGGAGCCGGCCGACGTCGGCTTGCTTGCCGACGGGGAGTGCGTCGACGTGGCGTTGGCCGCCGGGCACAGGCCCTGGGTCAACGATTCGTTCCTTTACATGTTGCTGGTCGCCAACGGCACGCTCGACGAGCGCGAGTTGCTCGACGCCATGCGGCAGGGGCGCATCAAGTGGCTCTTGCTTCATAACACCGTCGATCGTCAGATCGAGAAGATGGCGCGAAAGTCCCGCGTGTGGCCGGCGAACGTGATCCTCGCGATGAAGCGGCATTACGAGCTGGTCGAGCACACCGGCGAGACCTACATTTATCGCCACGCGACGGTTCGTAACGGCTCCCTGAACGTTTCGCGTTACGATACTGCGCGCGGTCAGGAATGAGACGTTATCGCATTGCGTCATCGTAGGGTGGGACAAGATGGCGTAGCCATCGCCGTCCCACCATGGGTCTACGCCAGGATCTCCCGGATCACTTCGCCATGCACGTCGGTCAGGCGCCGGTTGCTGCCGTTGTGGCGATAGGTGAGGCGGGTATGGTCGATACCCAGGAGGTGCAGGATCGTGGCATGCAGGTCGTAGCAATACACGGGTGTGCGGGCCCGCCAGGCCCAATCGTCGCTCTCGCCGTGCGACACGCCGCCGCGGATTCCCGCCCCGGCGAGCCAACCGACGAACGTGCCTCCGTTGTGGTCGCGCCCGGCCGTGCCTTGGCTGAACGGCTGGCGGCCGAATTCGGTACACCAAACCACGAGCGTGTCGTCGAACATGCCCCGCGCCTTGAGGTCGTTCAACAGGCCGGCGATCGGCCGATCGACGCCCGCGGCGATGGCCGGCAACTCGGTATTGATGTTCGAATGGTTGTCCCAGTTGTTCGACGCCCCGGCCGCCCCGCTCCAAAGCTGCACGAACCTCACGCCCCGTTCGAGCATCCGCCGGGCGATCAGTGCGCGGCGGCCGAACTCGGAAGTCGCCGCGTCGTCGAGCCCGTACAGCGTGCGCGTCGCGTCGGTTTCGCCCGATAGGTCGAGCACCTCGGGGGCGCTAAGTTGCAGCCTGGCGGCCAGCTCGTAGGAGGCGATCCGGGCCTCGAGCCGCGAATCGCCTTGCCATTGGTCCTGGTGCTCGCGGTTCAACTCGGCCAAGAGCGACAAGCCTTCGGTCTCACTGGAGCGGGTGATGTACTTGGCCGAGGCGGGCGGAAACAAGTCGGCGATCGGCGTCGCGGCGGAGGCCTTGATGATCGTGCCTTGGTGCGCCACCGGCAGAAAGGCGGAGGAAAAGTTACCTTGGTTGTTGTAAGGCAACCCGCGTGGGTCGGGCATCACCACGAACGTCGGCAGCTCGTCACAAAGCCGCCCCAGGCCGTAAGAAAGCCACGCGCCCAGGCAGGGGAAGCCGGGCAGCGTGAAGCCGGAATTCATCATATAGCTCCCCGGCCCGTGGACGTTGGTCTTCGAGGCCATCGACATCAAGAACGCCAGGTCGTCGACGCACTCGGCCATGTGCGGAAACACGCTGCTCACCCATCGGCCGCACTGGCCGTGCTGTCGAAAGGCGAACGGGCTTTTCATGACCTTGAAGCCCGGCGAGCCGGTGACCGACTCGAGGCGTTCGCCTGGATCGAACGTCTGGCCGTCGAGTTTGGCCAGCCCCGGCTTATGATCGAAGGTATCGCACTGGCTGACACCGCCGTTCATGAACAACTGGATCACGCGTTTGGCCTTGGCGGCGTGGTGCAGCCCGCCGTTGAGATCGGCGCGCGGCCGCGGGGGGCTCGTGTCGGCCAGCAGCCCCTGCTCGGCCAGCAGGTGGGCGATCGCCACTCCTCCCAGCCCGCCCCCCACGCGCCAAAGAAAGTCTCGCCTTGTCTTACTCGTTCCCACGCTCTGCGTCCTCCTCAATTCCACGGAAGCCACACGTCCCTCGCTCCTCGTTCCCACGCTCTGCGTGGGAACGCCTCCCCGGACGCTCCGCGTCCCCTTCACATTGCGGCAGAACATCCATCTTACCACTCCGTCACGACATGAAGCAGCCCGGGCTGATTGGCATAGTTCCTTGCGCTCGAGTACCTCCAGTGCGTCGGATCATCGACGTACCCCCGTTTGACTGGGTTGTTATGAATGTACTCAATCTTCTGCCACATCATCTTATCATCCAGGATCATCTCCGGGTGACTTCCCTCCTGCCAGAATTGATATTCCCGATCGACTTTATGGGCTGCCTTATAGTAGCGCAGTTGATCGAGGAACATCCGTACGTTTCGAGCTTCGAACAGTTCGATGATCTGACGGGCGGTGAACGACTTGAAATCGCCGATTTCCTTTCCGAGGTCATTGCCCGACGCGATCAAGTGGACGTGGTTTTCCAGCACGACGTATGCGTGAATCGTCAGCCGTCCGCGATCTTGCAGGAATCGCCACGAGTTAAGGACGATATCCATGGTCTCGGGTCGCGTGAAGACCGGCATCCAGCCGACCACCGTGCAGGTCAGGAAGTGAGGACTCGTCGCGTCGCCGAATTTGTACCGTGTGCGTGTCATCGGTTTGAGGTCATGCGCTCCACGTGGCCGCGGAGCGGCCGAAGATGCGTTCCCACGCGGAGCGTGGGAACGAGGATGCATTTCCTTTTCGAGTTCATTGCACGAACATGAATTCATTGCAATTCAGGATCAACCGGCAGACGTTGGCCAGGCCGTGCTTGGCGGCGTAGGCCGCCAGCGCCGCCGACTCCTTCGGCGTGGGCGAACGGCCCAGCGCCCATTGGTACGCCGCCTCGATCTGTCCCTCCAACGCACCGCTTTCCTGGGCGATGCGCTCGGCGAAGTGCTCGCTCTGGCGGACGATGAAATGGTTGTTGAGCATGGCCAGCGCCTGCAAGGCCGTGACCGAAGTGTTCCGCGCCGGCGTGAGCTGCGAGGCGTCGGCGCAGTCCATCGAATCCATGAACGGGTCGGGCAGCGTGCGAAACAGGAAGCGGTAGACGCTGCGGCGGCGGCCGGCCGGCGAATCGACGTCGAAGCCGAGATAATCCACCGTCGGCGTCACATGTATGCCGGGACTCTCGATGAACTGCTTGACCGATGGCCCACCCATCGCCAGATCGAGCCGGCCGGTGATCGCCAACACCGCGTCGCGGAGCGACTCGGCGTCGAGCCGTGAACGATTCATTCGCCAAAGATAAAGGTTGCCCGCGTCGAGCGTCGCGTAGGCGGCGTTGTGCCGCGACGACTGCGTATAGGCCCCGCTGGTCACGATCAGCTTGTGCAGTTGCTTGAGCGAGCCGCCCTGTTCGAGGAACCAGCTTGCGAGCCAATCGAGCAGCTCGGGGTGCGTCGGACGCGATCCCATCCGGCCAAGATCGTTGGGCGAATCGACGATCCCGCGGCCGAAATGGTAGTGCCAGACTCGGTTGACGATCGACCGCCAGGTGAGCGCATTGCGCGGATCGGTGATCCAAGCGGCCAGCGCCGCGCGGCGGCCCCCTTCGTCCGTTTGATCGGTCAGGTCAAACCCCGCCGGCAAACCCCCAACGCACGACAACGCGCCCGGCACCGCCGCTTCCAGCGGATTGCGAACGTCGCCGCGGCGAAGCAGGTACACAGGCCGGGGGCCCTTGGCGGGCTTAAAGCTCCCTTCCGGCTGAAAGTCGCTCGCGGCGGCGTAAACCATGGGCGGTGGAGGCAACGCGGCCAACTCCTCATCGACTCGCAACCGCAAAACGTAAAGCGCCAGCTCGGCTTTCTGCTCGTCGCCGCGCGTTTCCGCGGGTATCGCCAGTGCGGCGGCGACCACGTCGGGTAAGGCCGGCGCCGCGCGGACCGGCTTGGGGTCCGTGGTTACCGACAGCCGCGGACGGCCGATCAGGTGGCCGCCGCCGTGCTTCTGCTCGAGCGTGAAGGTCAACGTCGTGCCCCCCTCGTGCGCCGGCGGCTCTTTGACCTCGAACACCGCCAGGTGCGGCTTGCCGACCTGGGGGTAGATGCCCCAGGCCGTGTTCGGTTTGTCATCGATCGCCATTGCCGCGGTCCAGCCATCCTGGTCGAAATCGGCCGAGGGGTTTTCCAGCACGAGTGGTTTGACCGCCGCAGGGTCGCTTCGGGGCGCCGCTTGCAACTTGAACTCCGAGAGGTGCAAATTGCCATTGTCCTGCCGGCCGGGCCCTTGCTGCCGCAGGCCGGCATCCGTGAGCACTTCCAATCGCACGGCCGTGATGCCTTTGAGGTCGGTATGCGCCACGATCGTGTACGTGTCGCGCTCGGGGCGAGCGCCGCCAAAGACGACCGAACCGTCGGGCTGTTTCGTCGGCGTCGAGCCTTCGGCCGACGCGACCGAGGAGGCCTCGAGCGTGGTCCAGCCACCGGGAGTTGAAAGCGTTCGTTCCCATGCGGCCACGTCCGCTTGTACCGACGGGTCCAAGAGCGACGCCAAACCCACGGCGCTGGTTCCGGCGGCGAGGTCCTGCTTGCGCTTTGCCAGCGATTGGCGCCGCGCACTCAGTTCGCGATCGGGCTCGTAGGGGCGGTTCGCCCGATCGACGCCGGCGAACACGGCCTGCAAGGAGTAGTACTCAGCCTGCGTGATCGGATCGAATTTATGATTATGGCAGCGGGCGCAGTGGACCGTGGTGCTGGTGAACGTGGCCATGGCGGTCGTCACCATGTCGTCGCGATCGAGGTTCTGGGCGATCGTCTTGTCGATCGTGTCGTCCCGGATGTCGCGTTGCGAGCTTTCGTCCCAGGGTCCTGCGGCGATGAAGCCGGTGGCCACGATCCCTTGCGGGTCGCCCTTCAGCAGCACGTCGCCGGCCAATTGTTCGGCGACGAACTGCGCGTAGGGTTTGTCATCGTTGAACGACCGGATCAGATAATCGCGGTAGGGCCAGGCGTTGGGCCGCGGCCGGTCCTGATCGTTGCCGTGCGTCTCGGCGAAGTGGACTACATCCATCCAGTGCCGCGCCCAACGTTCGCCGTATTGCGGGCTTTCCAAAAGCTCCTCGACCAGCCGCTCGTAGGCGTCGGGCGCATCGTCGGCCGCGAACCGCGCGATTTCCCGGGGCGTCGGCGGCAGGCCGACGAGATCGAACTTCACGCGGCGCAAGAGCGTGCGCTTGTCGGCGGGCGCGGAAGGCGCAAGGCCCTTCTCATCGAGCTTCGCCGAGATAAAGGCGTCGATCGGGTTGCGGACCCAGTCGGCGCGGCCCTCGCTGGCGGCGGGCGGCACGGGGCGCGAGAGGGGCTGGAACGCCCAGTGCTTGCGTTGGTCTTCGAGCGGGTTATCGGCCGCATCGGGCCATACCGCGCCTTGGTCGATCCAAGCCCGCAAGATGCCCACTTGCTCCGCCGTGAGCGGGTCGCCCTCGGCCGGCATCCGCAGGTCTTCGTCGAGCCCGGCCACGTAGTGAATGAACGGGCTTACGGCGCTGTTGCCCGCGATGATCGAGCCGCCGCTATCGCCGCCCTCAAGAGCGATCGCCTTCACGTCGAGCCGATAGCCGCTCTTCTGCTTGTCGGGACCGTGGCAAGAGTAGCACCGCGAGGCCAGGATCGGCTGGACGTCTTTGACGAAGTCGATCGGGCGATTGGCCGCCGGAGGGAGATTGCCTTTCCCTTCCTCGGCATGAACTAAACCGCCCACCGACGAGGTCGCAGCCGCCAGGCAGGCGGCAAGTGCGATTCGATTCGCGGTACGTGTCGGACGACGCTGCATCGACGGCTCCTGGCGCAGACACGGCCCCAAACGGCGGGCGGGAGGGCGACATCATCGGGAGGAACGGCTTGCGGAAAGCCGGTTTCTCATTGTACACGTGATCCGAACACGAACGCAAGTTTTCGTACCAGCGCCAACCAGCGCCAAACCCTGCATCGGTTTGTCGCACACGTTCGCAGCCCGACGTCAGGCGGCACAACTCAGTCACGCTGACCATCGCTACCGTCGAACGCGGGATTCCAAGGAACTGGGGCAAGTCTGTATCCGTCCCTCCCGAGCACGTCAAGAACAGACCGATTTCGTTCGGCATCGGGGAACATCTCGTCGCACAACTCCCAAAGCTCCGCGGCTGTTTGCTCGCTCAAATATCGATGAATCGCTTCATCGCCCCCGCCAAAAACCTCGACCCGGGTTCCCTGGTCGGAGACGAGGGCGTCGATTCGGTTCGGGCCTTCGCCCACGGAAATGCCCAGGATGGGAGGAGAACCATCCGCGGCACTTCCGACGAGCGCTGAAGGATCGTCGAAGATGCGTCGCAGGAGGCGCGCCCAGCGAGGCTCGACGACCTCGAAAGTGCCTATGACATACGAGCCGTGAAACCCAGGTTCGTCCGGATCGAGTGACTCCTCCTCCTCATTTGGTTCCCACGCGTCGCCCGATTCTTCCGCGCTCATCAGCCGATGCACTCGTACCAGAGGACCACCACACCGAGCGACCGCGGCACGTGCTTCGAGGATCGCGCCGTCGGGCGGTCCCTTAAAGTCCGTGACGAAAATGCCCCCGATTTCCAGCGGCTTGGGGGGTGAGCGCTCTTCGGCAGTGGCCAGCGCTCGCGCGGCTTCGTCGCAGCGTTGTTCGTGGGCGAGCATCACCGCCAAACGCGCGGGATACGCGCCCAACGTCGTATCCATTGCCGACGCGGCGCGGTTGAATGTCACCGCTCCGGCGCCGTCTCCGGCGTCCCATCGGCATTCGGCCAGATGGCTCAGTAGCCAGGCTTGCGTTTCGATGTTTCCGGCCATTGCCAAGCTCAGCCGGAGCGCGTCTTCGTCGCCCGGAAACCACTCAGCCAGACTCACCGGAAGTCGGTACAACATCAATAGAACGAGACCGACAGTCGCGAAGCTGACCATCACGCCGGCCTGATATCGGTGAGTCGAGGGGATCGGAGGCCGAGGAATAGCGGGTGAAACGCCCGCGGCCACAAGGCGGTCGTAAAGGTGTGGATGGGTGCGGCCGTCTCCGCCGAGTACCGCGGGCGTCAGGTTCGCGGCGTAGAGTTTTTCCAAAGCACGCGCATAGCTTCCCTCGCCGGGTTGATGGGTACGCGCACTTGCGTCAGCGGCCTCTTCCATTCGCCTATAGAGCCGCGCAAATAGTCGTCCGGCCGCAAGAAACACGATCGCCGCGGCGGCTACCGCCAAATAGCCAAATGATGCGGCCAACGGCCGGAACGCGGCTAGCGGCAAGAGCAGCACCCCCGGTACCGTACGGGCCAGCAGGGTTCGCCGAGACTCACCCAGGTGCGCCATTTCGTGGGCGGTGATCGCCTGCAACTCGTCGCCATCCAGCACGTCCAGGAGCCGGCTGGTGAACAGCAGCCAACGGAACCAGGGAATCGCCAGCGCGTTTGCCGCTGTACCGCCCACGACGTATGCACCTCGCGGCGCCAAGCATGCCCGCTGGGCCGCCGCGTCGATCGTTGCCCGAACTAAAGGCGAAACCGGCCTGGCAAGCCCGACCACGCGAGCGAGGAAGATGCCACCGCCTGAAAGGAGAAACAAGTAAAACACGACCATCCCAATGAACACGCAGGCGCTGTTGGCGTCGAAACGGCTTGGTAAGATGGCGACCAACACCGCGGCGACGAACCAATGGGGCGTGAAAATCATGAGATTCGACAGCGTGCCTTGGATGTGCCGCCGCCATGTGATCGGCGGCTGTTGTCCGACGCGCGCGACGCAAAAAGCTGCGATCCAGGCTGCCAGGTACGAGGCGATTCCGGCATCGATTGCCAGTTTTGACGTGGACACCTCCCAGATCGATCTGCGAATCGTCAGCGCGCAGAGCAGAAACGCAATCGGCAAGACCAATTTGTTCACCTGCGCCGCTGCGCGGGCAGGGAACGCCAATCGTGCGCGCTCCATCCAATGAGCGGTTTGCGGGCATTTCCACAACGGCGGCTGGGCCACGAAGGCCGCCAGCGAGCAAGCCAAAAGCGTCGCGAAGAACGCCAGGGCCGGGTAACCGACGACGATCAGCCACGGCCCCCAGTGCGGCAACAGCAGCCTGGCCTCGGCAATCGCGGCGGTGGTATCGGCGGGCGACATGCTTAGCTCGGGTTGCGGGAACGCATGCCATGAGTATAGCGGCCTCAAATGGCGATGTGGATCTCGCCCGAAATTTACGATCGGGACTTGCGGATTTTAGGACCATATTCCATGATTGGGACCGTGTGGTTGCAACGGGAATGTAATTCAAAAACGCCCGCGATGGAGGACCCTGTGTCGATCGTCGAAAGCGAAATGCGACGCGCGCGCCCTAGCGAAGGGACGGAGTCCCCGGCGCGAATGGCGCTTCGCCAACCCCCCGCGCGTGTCGCGCCCACCGGGCTGGTGAAACTCTGCTACACGCTCGTACATGCCGCCGAGGCGGTGGGCATCAGGGACCTCGCCGACGGCGAATATCGACCCGGCGACACGACGCTCGAAGAGGGAATCGAGCGGCAGCTCAACTACCTTCTTGATCAGGTCGGCTGCAATCGCCCCGGCTTTCGGTTGCTGGAGATCGGTTGCGGTTACGGCCACTTGTTGAGCCTGGCGCGGCGGCGGGGAGCTCGCGCGGTGGGCGTGAATGTTTCGCCCGAACAAGCGAAGTTCTGCAACGACAACGGCTCGCAGGTGTTTTGCTGCACGTACCGCGACCTGCTCGAAGCCAGCGAGTGGTACGGTCAATTCGACGGTGTGATTGCAAACGGCTCCTTGGAACATTGGGTGCAGCCCGAGGACGTCGAAGCCGGCAGGATGAACGCCATTTATCAAGAGTCGTTCGCCATCGCCCACAAAATGCTCGACCCCTCGGCGGACGACGCTCGCTACGTGACGACGGCCATTCATGTGAAGCGCGAAGTCAAGCCGTCCTATCTGCTGACGCCGTGGTACCGGCAACCCCGCGGTTCGGACCGGCGGCACTTCAGCCTGCTGCACAACTGGATGGGGGGCTACTACCCGGTCGACGGACAGTTGGTCCAGTGCGCCAGCCCCTACTTCTCGCTGGCGGCGGAAATGGACGGATCGTTGGGCTACAAGATCGCCAACGATTATCGGTTGGCCAGGATGTTCCGCGGCCTGTACACCAGCCCCAAGCTGGTCTGGCGCATCGCCCGCTGCCTGGTGCGTCATCCCCTGGTGACCGGCACGATGATCGAGTGTTATTTCATCGAGAAATCGTGGGACTGGCAGTTCCGGGGTGACGATCCACCGATGAAGCTCTTGCGCCACACTTGGAGGCGGAACTCACTCGACGGATGAGATCGAGCGTCGTGCCACCGCGAGGCGGCGCGCGATGGATCCGACTGGGCGAGGTGCGCGGCGTTACCCGCCCGTGTCCCTGCGAAGCCAGCGGATGGTAGAATGGCGCCATGCACCGCCCGTATATCAGTTCCGGTTGCCGAGGAACGAAAGAAGGAGCCTAGAATCATGATGAATACATTGTTAATGTCGGCGACATTATTGGCCGTCGCCGTTGCCGACGACCTTCCGATGACCATTTCAGCCAGCCACGTCGGCCGGTTCAAAGGAGCCTCGTGGTACTTGAGCGTGAACTCGGCAGGCCAAGCCGAACTGACGCTGCGGAATGCTCAGCATCCGATACGAAGAGCCTTTGAGATCCCTAAGGACGAACTGTTAGCCTTTCGCAGGTCCATACAAAAGGAAGGCTTCTTTGACCTCAAAGAAAAGCAAGGAGGACAAGTTCCAGACGGGAGCACACAGAGCCTCACCGTGACGATTGGAGACCGAAGCAAAACGGTCAAAGTTCATTTCTTGGCCAATTTGCTCCAGGATAAAAAGAATAAGGAAAAACTGCGCGAACCGGCGAGGGCTGTAAGGCTCATGATTCTGGTTCGCGGCTGGTTCGCAGACGCCGATGCAGCCGATGCCACGCCGCTTAATCAAAAGGTACTTGACGCCCTTGAAGAAGAATGAGCCCTCTTGCGATGCCTCGCCCCCAGTTCCGCCTGCGAAGCTTGTTCATTCTTACGGCAATCGTGGCCGTTGGGTGGTGGTTGATGCGGACCATCCGGCCGCAATGGAAGACCATCGCAGCAACGCTACCTCTCATTCTTGCGCAGCTTGCGATCTTGATCGTGGGTTTCATTCATCACCGACAACGACGCCAATTGCGCCTTTAAGTGCCCCCGCTTCCGGCATCGGTGCCCACGGAATAGGCACCTGGTTCAGCGCGGAGGCTCATCGCAGCCAGCAACGCACCTGAAGTCCCACTTCCCGCCGCCGCACAACCTTGCAATCACCGCCGCGATGGCAGTACGATGGTTCACAGATCGAGACCCGTTTGCCAGAACCAAAAGGTGCAAGACCTGTGAGCGACCGTCGTATTCGGATTTCTGTTTTTATCGCGATCACTTTGACGATCGCCTCCAGCGCCGGTGCTGAAACCCGCTGGCCGCGGTGGCGAGGGCCGCGGGGAGATGGACAATCGGACGAGACGGGCTTGCCCGTCGCCTGGAACGCCACGAACATCCTATGGAAAACGCCGCTCGCCGGCCGTGGCGAGTCGTCGCCGGTGATCTGGGACGATAAGCTGTTCGTCACCACGGCCGCCGACGACGGGCACCAGCGCAGCCTACTCTGTCTCGATCGTCGCGACGGCACGCTCCTGTGGGAAAAGTCGGTCGAGTGGGCTGGCACTCCCGAACCGCTGCACAAGATGAATACCTGGGCCTCGCCCACTTGCGCCACCGACGGCGAGGTGGTGGTCGCCTTCTTCGGACGCGGCGGGCTGCACGGCTACACGCTCGAAGGCCAGCCCCTCTGGTCGAACGACCTCGGCCCATCGGCCAACCCGTGGGGCAGCGGGTCGAGCCCCGTGTTGGTCGGCGACCTGGTGATCCAGAACGCCGACGCCGACCAGGATAGTTTTCTCGCCGCCTTCGACAAACGGACGGGTAATGAAGCCTGGCGCCAGCCGCGCCCAAACCGCCGCGGATGGAGCACGCCCGTCCTGGTAACCGCTGGCGACCGGCAGGAGATGGTGCTCAACGGCCACGAGGGAGTCACGGCCTACGATCCGGCCAGTGGCCGGCAACTCTGGTTCTGCAAGAGCTTCAACGGCCGTGGCGAGCCGACAGCCACGCCCGCCGGCGGTCTGGTGTACTTGGTCAATGGTCTGGCGGGCGACGTCTACGCCGTGCGGCCGGGGGGCGACGGCGACGTGACTGGTTCGCGGATGGTCTGGCACACGCCGCGCAAGTCGGGCCGCGACCTTCCCTCGCCGATCGTCGTAGGCGACTACCTGTTCGTGGTCAGCCTGGCCGGCGTGGCCACCTGCTACCACGCCGCCGACGGACGGGAGCTTTGGCAAGAGCGACTGGACGGCAACTATGCCGCATCGCCGATCGCGGCCGCCGGCCGGGTTTATTTCCTGAGCGAAGATGGGACGGTCGTCGTCGTCGAGCCGGCTACCGAACCAAAAATCGTCGCTCGCAATCCGCTCGGCACTCCGGCGGAGGAAGTCTTCCGCGCCTCGCTCGCTCCGTGCGACGGGCGCCTTTACGTCCGTTCCGATCGCGCCCTGTATTGCATTGGCGCCGCGGCGACGCCATGAAAGGCGCTGTCCCAATCCTGAAGCCAAGTCCAGGCTTCGGCGGACACCTGCACGGCGGGCTGACGCCCTTGTGCTGTCCGCCATCGCCTGGCCTTTATCACACGCGCTGCCATCGGGACCCTGCCTTCGGCAGGGCGGACGGCGTAACCGCCCTGTGAAGAATCCCCGAAAAATCCCAAAGGTACTCCAAGAACAGGGTCATGCGGCCGTGGCGTCGTTTTTTTCTGGACCGCGAACGACTGCATTGGTACGATGCGAGCAGTTGCAGATTCCCCTTGAAACTCCTTCCAATCGCTTGGGAGCCCTGCGCATGGCCGATACCAATGAAACAAGTCGTCGCGATTTTCTGGTGGGTTCGGCCGTGCTCGGAATGACGTCGCTACCGGTGTTCGTCTCGGCGCGCGCCCTCGGCAAGGAAAGGGTCGCGGCCGCCAGCGACCGCATCACGCTCGGAGTGATCGGCATCGGCCCGCGATGCACCTATGTGCTGGGTGCGATTCTCGGCCTCCCCGACGTCCAGTGCCTGGCGATCGCCGACGTGCAGGCTTCCCGTCGCGAAGCGGGGAAGATGCTCGTTGACAAGCACTACGGCAATCAGGACTGCACGATCTACCGCGACCTGCGCGAAATTCTCGATCGCAAGGACATCGACGCCGTGCTCATCGCCACCGGCGATCGCTGGCACGGGATGGCCTCGATGTTGGCGGCCGAAACCGGAAAGGACGTCTATTGCGAAAAGCCCTGCGGCATCACGATCGAAACGTGCCGGCAAATCGCGGAAACGATGAAGAGGACGGGCCGGGTATTCCAGGCGGGAACCCAGCGGCGCAGCGTGCCGAATTTCGTCGAAGCCGTGAAACTTGCGCAGGGCGGGAAGCTGGGGAAGCTTCAGACGATGTATGCGTCGGTCTACGTCCCCGTTTTGCAGAACGATTGGCTCCCGGCGGAGCCGACGCCGGCGCGCGACGTGTGCGACTGGAACCTCTGGCTCGGCCCGGCCCCGTGGCGCCCGTTCAATCAGAAATACGTCAATGGAGGCTGGCGTGGCTTCTT
>DATLQY010000734.1:0-12374 GCA_035534975.1 Pirellulales bacterium | reverse complement strand
GCCGCGAGTGAGCGCCGCTTCTGCTTCGGGCAGTCGACCAAGCTTGCGCAACGCCTCGCCCTCGTATGTGAGCACGTAACCCAGCTCATGCCGATACCAAGCGATGTCCTTGGCGGTGGCCGGCACGCTCGCGGTCGCCGAGTCGGCGTTCGCGGCGAGCGCGGCAATCACCGCTTCGAAGCCCGCAGCGGCTTCGGCAAACGCGTCCGCGGCAGCCTGAAATTGGCCCGCGCTGGCCCGAGGGCCGCCCCACTGTAAGTCGCGTTGCGCCAGCGCCAGCCGGGCCGCCAATGGCTGCTGCGGATGCTCTTTCAAGAACGCCCGCAGATCAGCGAGCGCCTGCGCGTATCTATCGGCACGGTTGACGTTGGGCAGCGCCTGGATGCGAATCATCAGATCGTCGGGCGACAGCGCGAACGCCGGGGCGAATGCGGCGCGCGCTTCGTCCGTGCGGCCGATGGCCTCCAGCGCGCGGCCACGCAGGACGAGCGAGCGTGGATCGTCGCGCGGCGGCGAACCTTCGATGAGCATCCGTGCCTCGCGATACAGAAAGTCCGACTGGACGATGTCCCACCAGACCTGCGGCAAGAAACCGACGTCGTGGTGGAGCATGTTATCCAAACGTGAGTCGATGGCGTCTCGCGCCTCGTTAAGCGCGGAACGTGCCTGGTCGGCGTTTCCCAACCGGTGCCGGGCCATCGCCAGACATGAATTCACCCATGCGGGTGCCCAATCGCGGCGGATGGCGAGCGACTTCTCGAATGCCGAAACAGCCTGCTGGTATCGACCGACTCGGTAATAAGCCAGCCCCAGCCGCGCCACGCGCCAGGGCAATGAGTTGTCGGCCACGGCGCGCTCGAGAGAGCTCACCATGAGCGCTGGGTCGATGGCCGGCTCCGGGTCCATCTCCAGTACGGCGCCAATGAGATGTGCGGTTTCTCCGTCGCTTACGCCTTCAAACCGCTGCACCATACGGCGACAGGTCTTCTCGTAGCCGGCTTCGTCATCCGCGTAGCGACGCAGGAGCGCTTGCAAAAAGAATCCCATCGGATCGGCGGGCTCTTCGAGTTCGTAGATTTGTGCGTAAGCTTCAGCCGCTTCAGTCCACAAGGCCAGGCGGACCAACAGATCAGCGTGGTTCCTCCAGGCCGCGGCGTGTTCGGGCCATCTCTCAACGGCTTTCGTCAATGTTTGGTCGGCTTCTGCCAGGCGACCGTGCTTGACGTAAAGGTTGGCCAGGGCGTTGAGCCGATTGCAATGATGACTTGGATACTGCGACTGTTGTGAAAAATCGGTGGCCAGCTTCTCCCATACTCCGGCGGCCTCGCGATACGCCGCAGCCGCCTCATCGACGCGGCCGGCTGCGTCGGCCAGATCGCCCAGCGCTTCGTTGGTAAACGCAAGGTGGGCCCGCCGGTCTTCATGGTTGAATTCCTCCACCAGTTTTTCCCATATCGCCCGTGCCGCCCGATACGATTCGACGGCTTCGTCAGATCGCCCGTGCTGCCTCAAAAACCCGCCCAGCAAATCGTAGTTGACCCCCAAGTGGAAGCGGTGGTCTTCACTGTCGGAGTCGGACGTCAGTTTTTGCCAAATGGCGTTGGCGTCCCGATAGCTACGTTCCGCCTCCTGGCTTCGACCCCGTGCGTTCAGCAGACGCGCCAGCCATTCGAGATCGGCGCCCAGATCCCAGTAATCGCGGCTTGAACTACGATCACTCAAGGTTCGCGCGCGAAGAATCTCGACCGCCTTAGTCGCATCCGCCAGCGCGCTCTCATGCTGGCCGGCTTCCCAAAAGCCCGACGAGCGCGACTGCCATGTCGAGGCGTTGTCCGGCTGCAGCGCGATGGCCTTGGAGTAGTCGACGATGGCCTTGTCGTGCTGGCCGAGTGCGACATAGGTGCCCGCCCGGACCGTGAAGGCACTGATTTGCTGCGGGTCCAGCTCGATGGCTTTGGTCAAATCAGCGAGGGCTTTGTCGTGCTCGCCAAGTTCATTGTAAGTCCACGATCGATCTTGCCACGGCCACGTGTTGTTTGGCTCCAGCTCGATGGCCTTAGCGCCGTCGGCGAGGGCTTCGTCGTACTGCTTGAGCGCCCTGTGAGCCGCGGCGCGGTTGATCCATGCCGGAAGATGTTTCGGGTCCAGCTCGATGGCCTTGTTCGAGTCCGCGAAGGCCTTGTCGTACTGGCCGGATTCTCTATAGGTCCACCCCCGCTCCCGCCACGGCGACGCGTTGTTTGGCTCCAGCTCGATGGCCTTGGAGAAGTCGGCGAGGGCTTTCTCGTAATCACCGAGGTTTCTGTACGTCTGGCCGCGCTGTATCCAGCGCGCGGCATCCTGGGGCGCGAACTCGATGGCCCTGGAGTATCGCGCTAGCGCCTCTGGCACTGACGCTTTGCCAATTTTCAGCTCCTCGCTTTCCAGGCCCATCAACTTGGCCATTTCAAGGCTCCTCCGACGGCACTCAGGGGCGTACCAGTACTGATTCGTTTGTGTCCCAAGCTCCAGAATGGCGTGCCGTGCCAACTCCCGCGCCTCAGCTTGCCTTCCTAAATGCCAGTAAGCGACCGCCTTCACATAAGCCACCAGGGCGGTTTGGCCGACGGCGCGGCTGAACATTTCACAAGACTCGAGGGCCTCGCGATATTGTCCGGCATCGATCTGCGCCACCGCCAAATCCTCCAGAACCGAATCCCCAACCTTCGCTCTCATACGCTGCGACAACTCCAGCACTCGCGGAGGATCTCGGAGCTGCGGAGCAGCACAGAAGCGAATCATCTCCGTCAGGTGTTGCAGCGGTCGTAAATGCTCTGGGTACTTGTCGGCGAGCTCGCCGGCGAGCTTGATTGCCGTGCGGAGATGGCCGAGCGCTTCGTCGGGACGCTGTGCTTCATACAGCAACTGACCAACGTCGTTGTGGCCCCAAGCCACAGCGCGCTGATATTCGGGTGAATCTGGATGCTGGTTCGCCAGCTTCTCGCGGATGCCGAGAGTTCTCAGGCGTACCTGGAGCAGTTCATCGCGCTCATCCAGGGCCGCCAGTACGTTGCCTAACCGCCACAACCAGGCTGAAACTTCTACCTGGTACTTGGGAGCGCCCGGGTATTTGCTCGCTTCGGCTTCGGCGACAGCCAATTGCTTGCGACACTCCTTTTCGAGCTGCCGCAAGGTGGCTTCGTCATGCGGCAGCGAAGTATAGCGCCAGGCGACAATACCCTTCAGGTCGAATTTGAAGCCCTCGCCAATTTCATGGCTCGGGAACTTCTGCCTGAGCTCCGCCAACACCGCCTGGCCGCGAGAAAGATACGGCTCGCCCTTAGACGGTTGATTGCGTTGCCATGTCTGACCGAGCGCGAGGTTTGCGCGTGCCAGGTTTTCCAGATAGGACGGTTTGTCTGGGAACTCCGTGGTCAATGCCTCCCAGAGTGCGATGGCCTGCCGCATACTGTCTTCACTTTGATCGAACTGCAGAAGGTCAAGTAAAGCGTAGCCGGTATGGAAATGTGCGCGGGCCAACTCATCACGAAAGGCGGCGCCATTCGCGTAATGCGGCGCCAGCGCGGTCAGCGCGGTCGCGGCCTGCTGATGGTTCTCCAGACTTTTCGCCACGTCTCCTAAAAAGCCGTAGATTTCGCCGACCCGCCGCTGAGACAGGGCCGATTCAAAGCGGATGGCCGGATCGTCCGACTTCCGTTTCAGGAATTGCCGATAGAAACGCAACGCGTCCTCGAGCAAGGCGCGGCGGATCTGCTCCACCTGCGGCTTGTCGCTCATTTCTTCGGCTGCCCGCGTGTACATTCTGTCTACGGCGTCACGGGCGGTCTGAAAGTTCTCCTCGGCTTCGACGAGCGCCTGCCGCTCGTTATCCTGTGCCTTAAGAACCTTGTCTCGCTCGGCTTGTGCCTGCACCAGACCGATCGTTGTACCGGCCATGCCGATCAGCAAGGCCATGAGCAGTAGTGTCGCCGCCAGCACCGGCCTGCGGTTTCGCCGGACGAACTTCCGCATGCGATATGCCGCCGATGGCGGGCAGGCGGAAACCGGCTCGTCGGCAAGATACCGCTGTACGTCGGCTGCCAAGCCAACGGCCGTTTCGTAACGGCGGTTGCGGTCCTTTTCCAGCGCCTTCATCACGATCCAATCGAGGTCGCCGCGTATGAGCTGGCTCAGCTTGCGCGGCTCCGTCTTGCGCAGGGCGGCGATCGAAGCCAGGCTCGTCGTTTTTTCCGCCCGGCCAACCTTTGATTTCCCGTTCGGATGGCCGGACCTGCCGAGATCACTGAGGCGCGTGCTCGGCTTGGGTGGTTCGTCTTCACGGATGATCCGACGAATCTCGTCGAACGCCGCCGACTTCAGCCGTTCTTTGTCGAAGGGCGTCGTGCCGGTCAGAAGTTCGTACAACAGCACGCCCAGCGAGTAGATGTCGCTGCGCGTGTCGACATCGGCGTTGCTCAAGGCGGCCTGCTCCGGCGACATGTAGAGCGGCGTGCCGATCATTTGCGCGAAGCCGGTGAAGAGCGTCTTGTCGGTCAAGTGCTGGCCCAGCGCCTTGGCGATGCCAAAGTCGATCACCTTCACCAGCGGCGCGCCGTCGTTCAGCGTGACGAGCACGTTCGAGGGCTTGATGTCGCGATGAATGATTCCCTTCTGATGAGCGTGCTGGATCGCCTGGCACACCTGCGCGAACAGCTCCAGGCGTTCTCTCGGCGTGAGCTGGTTTTGGTCACAGTATTCGGTGATCGAGATGCCTTTGACCAGGTCCATGACAAAGTAAGGGCGGCCGGAATCGGTCGCACCGGCATCGAGCACCTTGGCGATGTTTGGGTGGTCCATGAGGGCCAAGGCCTGTCGCTCGGCCTCGAACCGAGCCACGACCTGCCGGGTGTCCATGCCCGGCTTGAGCACCTTCAGCGCCACCTTGCGTCGCAAGGGCTGCTGCTGCTCAGCCATGAACACGATGCCGAACCCCCCTTCGCCGATTTGCTCGAGCAACTTGTAGGGGCCGATCTGCGTTCCCGGCCGCTCGACCAGCGGCCGCTCGACCGTTACGGCGAGCTGGGGTGCAATGGCGGGCGACTCCAGAAAACTGCCGGCCTGGGCACCGGCCGCGAGCAGGCCCTCTACTTCTGCCCGCAACGGCGCATCGTCCGCGCAAGCCGCGTCGAGGTAGGCCTGACGCTCGGCGGGCAAACGCCGCTCCAGGGCCTGCAAGAAGATATCGTTTGCTCGTGGGTTCCAGGTCGACATGGTCGCCGTCCAATCGGGGCGCGCCGCACCCCCGTCAATATAACAGTGCGAAAACGGCAGGCATAATGCGCGCGAAAAATGGGGCTGGCCGCAGCTTTATTTCGACAATTCGCGGAAAAGCCACGCTTTGGCAAGCGTAGTATCCCGGTGACGTCGCTCATCGCCCCTGAACATAATCGACCCCACAATCGTGAGCAAGAAAACCGCGAAAAACTGTTTGGCGTCGCTGGCGTCTCGGTAGGTTATTTTCCGCAGGACGGCTAGGGGCGCCGCTTGAACGCTCATCCGTGCTATGCCAGCGCCGCGGCGCGCGAACTGCGCGCCGCGGCTTGGCCGTGTCCAGCATTAGCCGAAAATATCGTCGTTGCTGGTGGAGGCGTGGTTGAGCACAATCGCGGTCGCCACCTCGTCGATCGTTCCGCCGTCGTTGTACAGACCGCCGCCGATCCCCGCACCGGCGCTGCCGCCGGTGCCCGCCGCGCCGCCCTCGGCCTCGTTGAACGCGACCAGGCAGCGGATCAGCGTAATGTCCGAGGCGGGGAACGGGCCGAGAGCACCGCCGTTGAAAATGCCGCCGCCCTGGCCGGCGCCTCCGTTGCCGCCGGCCGCCCCCGCGCCGCCCAGCGCCTCGTTGAACAAGAGCGTCGTCTCGGACAGTACGGCGTCCACTCCGAAGGCGGTCAGGAAGCCGCCGCCCTGTCCGTCGCCGCCGTTGCCACCCTGTGCGCCGCCTGCGCCTGCCGATCCGCCGTTGCCGCCTTCGGCCACGTTGCCGAGCAATGAGCTGCTGCCGACGTTGATCGTGCCCAAGAGCGCGCGGATGCCGCCCCCCTGGCCGGCGCCGCCGCTGCCGCCGTCGCCGCCGGCACCGCCCGTGCCGCCGTCGCCGCCCACGGCCGCGTTATCCAAGATCGTCACGTGGCTCAGGTTGGAAACCGGCGTGGAGCTGCCGAAGGTTACGGTGTGAACGTAGGCCCCGCCGCGGCCGACGCCGCCGTCGCCGCCGTTGCCGCCCACTCCGCCGGTTCCTCCGATTCCGCCCGCCGCCGTGTTGCCGACGAAGGAGCAATTGGCGACGGTGACCGTGGCATCGGCCAGGGCCATTCCGCCCGCGGCCCCGACACCGCCCGTGCCACCGTCGGCACCGGTCCCCCCGTCGCCGCCAAGGCCGCCGAAAGCCTGATTGCTGACGAACGCGCTGGAGCTGACGTAGTCGACGTTGCCGGGGGTGAAGAGCGACAAGGCGCCACCGGACGCCTGGCCCCCGGTTCCGCCCGACTGGCCCGCCGCCCCCGCTCCGCCATCGCCGCCACGAGTGACGTTGCCGTTGAAACTGCAACGCGTGAGCGTGAACAGCCCATCGGCCGAGATCGCGCCACCCTGGGCCCCGCCGCCCGTGCCATCGCTGCCGGTGACGCCTTGCGCCAGGTTGCCGGTGAAGACGCTGTTGCGGACGGTGGCCGTTCCGTCGTTATCGATGCCGCCACCTTCCGTCGTGCCGCTGCCGGGTGAAAAGCCCTCGACGGAATAGTTGAACGTCAACGATCCCAGCGCCTTGTTGCCGGCGAACGTCGAGCCGCTGACGGCGACGGTGCCGCCGATCTGGTTCCACAGTCCGCCGCCGATTCCATAGGCGGTGTTGTCGGCCACGGTGTCGTTGGCGAGATTGAGGCTGGCGCCGGGTTCGACCTCGATGCCGCCGCCCGCGTCGCCGGTGACGGCGCCCACCAGACCGTTGGCAACCGTCAGGCCGGCGATGGTCACGTTCGCGCCGCCCTGAATATCGAAAACGCGGCTGGCATCGTTGCCGCTGACGGTCAGCTTCGCGGCACCGGGACCTTCGATGTCGACGTTTGTGCCGACCGCCAGCTCGCCACTGGTGAGCGTGATGGTCTGGCCAGCAAGACTGCCGGCGAAGCGAATCGTGTCGCCGTTGTTGGCGGCGGCGATCTCTGCCCGCAGCGAGCCGGGGCCGCTGTCGGCATTGTTGACGACCGTGAGCGTGCTGAGCATGGCCCGGTCTTCGAGTGGTTCCAGCCAGGGGCGACAGCGATGAGCTCGTTGGCGTGCCGCATCGGCGCGCCGAACATGGCGCGTGTTTGGCCTTCGCAGCCAGGATGGGAATAACATGGTAGTGAACTCCAAGAGAGACTGGTCCGCGATTGCAGAAAATCCCTGCGCGGCGGCGCGCGGGCCGATCGCCGCACGCAGGGTTACAAGACTGATTGTGCGTTGCGCTCCGCGTTGCCCAGCACGTATCGTGTAAGACGGATGGCTCACGTCAAACGGGTGTAAGTGCCGTCGATATTGGAAACGGCCCACACTTGAAACGACGTGAAGATCTGGTTGTTGGTGGTGTTGTTCACCGTGAATGAATCGAGAGACACCGCGGCCGCCGAGGCGATTTCGATCCCTCCGCCGGCCGCGGTGCCGTTATTGGGACCCGGCGGGGAGATGCCGGCCGTGGGGTCATTGGCGCCGACGTAGGGGCCGATGCTCCCTCCCGCCGCGTCGTTTCCGGTCACGGTGTCATTGGTCAGTGCGACGGTTCCCGCTCCGGCATACAGCCCGCCGCCGAAGGCATTGCCTCCGCTCCCGCCCTGCTGGTTGTAGCCGGACCCGCCTTTCCCACCCTGGGCGACGTTCGAGAGCAATCCGCTCGTGGCGAGGGTTGCCGTGCCGCCCGCGATGTCGATTCCACCGCCATAGGCCGCTCCGCCGTCCCCGGCAACCTCGAAAAAGAGGGTTGCTCCGCCGCCCGTGCCACCCAGGGCCTGGTTGGCCTGGACGGTGAGGTTGCTGACCTCAAGCGCGCCGCCAGCCGCGAACAGCGCCCCGCCAGCTCCCACGCCGCCGGAGCCTCCGTCGGAATTCCCGCCCCAGTTGCCGCCCCCGTACGACACGAAGGCATCGCCGCCGGCGCCGCCGGCCGCCGTGTTGTCGGTGAGAGTAGCAGCGGCGATGTTCACGCCGCCGCCGGCCAGATAGAGGGCGCCGCCGAATCCGCCTCCTCCCGCGCCGCCGCTCCCAGCGAAGTCTACTGAAGCGCCCGAGAACACGCCGCCGGCCCCCCCCGACCCACCAAGCGCCTGGTTTTGCGCGAGGATCGTGACCCCTTCCAGACTCACTGAGCCGCTCGACCAGACGGCGCCCCCCGCGGCATCGGCGCCGGCCTGACCATTGATCGCGGCCGATTGAGACTTCTTCTGCGTGCGCAGGCCGTCGGCGCCGTTGGCCCCCTGGGCGGTGTTGTCCTGGACGGTCGCACTCATCAGGGTCAGGCTCCCCTGGTTGTAGACGGCGCCGCCGTCTGCCGCCGGGCCCGAACCTTGCGCGACACCGTTCTCGAGCGTCAACAACTCCAGCGTCAGCGAGCTTCCGCTTGCCACGTCGAAGAGGCGAAACGTGGGCGTTCCCGCGGCCGTACTCCGCTCGATGGTGTCGGCGTTGCCGAAGATCGTCAGGTTGTCGGTCTTGTTTCCGCCGATGACCGGCAGGCCGTTGGCGCCGTCCGTGGCGTTATTCACCGCCGTCAAGACGTAGGGAGACGCCGTCGGTGCGGCCAGCGTGATGGTGTTCGCTCCGCCGTGTTTGTTGGCGGCGTTGATGTCGGCGATCAGGTCGGCGGCGGTGGCCGCGGTGTAGGCGGTGAGCAGTGCGCGGTCTTCGAGCATTTCCAGCCGGGGCCTGAAGCGGCGTGCCGCACGGTGGCGTGGTGACGAGGCTCGGCCGCTGAAGTTCGATGTCCGCTTTCGCAACCAAGAAAAGAACGACATGGTGTCTCTCCATTCGGAAATGGGTCCGTTTGCTCTGGCCCCGTATTACAGTGCGAAAACGGCAGGTCTGTTGCGCGCGAAAAATCCGAAAAATCGGGCGTGGTTCACTTGTTCCCGCTCCGCTTACGGCAGGAGCGTGAACTGCCCGTAGATGTCGGTTTCTGCGCTCGGAAACAAACCGGTGTTGCCCCTGGTGTAGTCCCAGGTGTAGGTGTCGAGTTGCACCGTGGCCCCACTGGCGATGTAGATCCCGCCCCCATAGCCCGGGTTGTCGAAACCCTCGAAGGCCTCATTAATGTAGAACCCGGCCGAGTTGCCATCGATAACGTCGTTGGTAAGAGTGACGGTGCCGCCACCCACGTAGATCCCGCCGCCGTAGCCGGCTCCCGGGCCGGATGGGGCGTAGCTGCCGGTATTCGGGTCGTAGCCGCCGAGGGCCCAGTTCCAGTAGCCGATGGTGGTGCTGTCGATGTCGGCGGTGCCTCCGACGATGGCGATGCCGCCGCCGTAGCCGCTGCCATTGCCCTCTCCGACGACGGTGTTGAACTGGATGACGCTTTGGTTCTCGACCGTGAGCGCGCCGCTGGACCAGATGCCGCCGCCGGCCGCGTCACCCGAGGAACTGCTTTTCTTAGTCTGATAGGGAAAGCCGAAGGCTTCGTTTCCGAGACCGTAACCACCGACCGTTACCTGGCTGAGAAGCAGCGTGCCCTGGTTGCGCACGGCCCCGCCCTGGGACCCCGACCCCGCGCCGTAAGCCAAGCCGTTTCCCAGCGTCAGGTTCTCCAGGGTCAGCGAGCCACCCGCGGCGACATCGAACAGGCGGAAAGCCCCGCCCCCGGCGGTGCTGCGTTCGATGGTGTCGCCGCTGCCGATGATGGTCAGGTTGTCCGCTGCCAGCTTTTTTGTCCCGCCGGAAATCTCAGGCGTTCCCGTGGCGCCGTCCGTGCTGTTGTTCACCGCCGTCAAGACGTACGGGGCAGTGGTCGGCGCGGTCAGCGTGATGGAGTTCGCTCCCCCGTGTTGGTTGGCGGCGTTGATGTCGGCGATCAGGTCGGGGGCGGTGGCCGCGGTGTAGGCCGACAGGACGGTGCGGCCTTCGAGCGTCTCGAACGTCGGCCGCCAGCGGCGGGCCACGCCGCGAGTTGACGGCGGCCGTCGGTTGCGCCGGTTCCCGCGTGAAGCGGATGAAGTGAAACTCGCCAGGGCTTGGAGGAGCTTGTTCATGGTTCTTTTCCTTTGCGGTTTGGTGATGCAGGCGTGCCCATAGAACAGTGCGAAAAACGAAGCCGTCTTGCGCGCGAAAAATTGGAAAAATCCGCGGGCTGGCAGCCGGGTTACGTCAAAAGGGTGTAAGTGCCGTCGATGTTGGAAACGGGGCCGAGGGCGATCCCGGACCAGGACCACGTGCCGATGTAGTTGTTCGTGGTGTTGTTCACGGTGGAGGTATCGAGGGCCACCGTGGCGGCGGAGGCAATTTCGATCCCTCCGCCGTAGGCTGCGCCGGACGTAGACTGGAAGTAGTAGGGATAGCCGGCGATGCCGGGGGGTCCGCCAAGCGCCTCGTTCCCTGTCGCGGTGTCGTTGGTCAGTGTCAAGGTTCCTCCCGCGGCGTCGAGGCCGCCTCCCAAGGCGTCGCCCCCATTGCCGGGAGCGTCGTTGATGTACGACGTGTCGGCCGTGCCACCGGGTCCGCCCATGGCCGCGTTCGACAGCAGTTCGGTGGTGCCCAGGGAGGCCGCGCCGCCCGTGACGCCGATCCCGCCTCCATAAGCGGCCCCGCCATTTGCGGACGCGTCGATGGGCTCGCCGTTGTACCCGTTGCTGTATCCGCCGCCGCCACCTCCCCGAGCCTGATTGCCATCGACGGTGAAGCTGCTGACGGTCAGCGTGCCGCCCGCCGTGAACAGCCCGCCGCCTGCGGCAGTGCCGCCAACGCCTGCCGAGGCGCCGTTATTGACCCAGCTCCCGGTAAAGTACCATTGAAAGCCACCACCGCCCCCGCCGCCGCCCGCCTCATTGTCGGTTAAGGCGGAGCCATTCACGTTGACGCTGCCGCCCGCTTGATAAAGACCGCCCCCGAAGCCGCTACCTCCGGCACCGCCGTTTCCGGCGATGTAGCCCTGTGTGGCCAAAGACGCGCCTGCGGCGCCCCCCGGTCCGCCGAACACCTCGTTGTTCTGAAGGATGGTGCCGCCTTCCAGGGTCACCGAGCCGCTCGACCAGATGCCGCCTCCCGCCGCATTGCCGCCGGCCTGACCATTAATAGTCGTTGGGACGTTGTTCTTTCCCGAATTGAACGTCAAGCCGTCGGTGCCGTGGGTTCCGCTGGCAAGGTTGTTCTGGAGGGTCGCGCCGATCAGGGTCAGATTTCCCACGTTGTAGACGGCGCCGCCGTCCGCTGAGCTTCCTGAGCCGACGGCCAGGCCGTTTTCCACCGTCACGTTCTCTAGCGTCAACGAAGCGCCGCTGGCCACGTCGAACAGGCGGAACGCCGGCGTCCCCGCAGCCGTGCTCCGCTCGATGGTGTCGCCGCCAGCGATGATGGTCAGATTGTCTTTCTTGACAATCTGCGGCAGCCCGTTGGCGCCGTTGGTCGTGTTGTCGACCGCCGTCAAGACGTAGGGAGAAGTGGTGGGCGCGGTCAGCGTGATGGTGTTCGTCCCCCCGTGTTTGTTCGCGGCGTTGATGTCGGCGATCAGGTCGGCTGCCGTGGCCGCGGTGTAAGCCGACAACATGGCGCGGCTTTCAAGCGTCTCCAGGCTTGGCCGCCAGCGCCGCGAGCCGCGGCGAGTCGGCGGCGCTCGTCGGCCACGTCGGTTCGTGCGTGGAGCGGGTGAAGTGAACCTTGCCAGTGCTTGGAGGAGCTTGTTCATGGTTCTTTTCCTTCGCGGTTTGGTGGTGCAGGCGTGCCCGTATATCAGTGCGAAAACGGCGCGGGGGTTGCGCGCGAAAAATCGAAAGAAAACGCACGAGTCAACCGGAGGGGCGATGCGGGTCGCCCCTTAAAACCCGGTATAGATGCTCCACACCCCATCGATATTGGCCGTGATGCCATTCAGGCCGCTGTTTGTGTCGGTGTTGTTGAGGATGTAGGTCGCGGAAAAGGGGTCGAGCAGGACCGCGTAGCTCGAGGCATTAAAGATCCCGCCGCCCAAGCCGCTGACGATACCTCTGCCGCCCGCGCCTGCCGCCCCATGCCGCCATTTTCATCTGCCGTCAACAAAAACTCGAACGCCCACCGACGATCTTCACCGCGCCCAGCATGCGTGGGTAGCAGAGATACGTCGCGTCAAGGGCTGATAGTGCCAGTGGCGAGATAATCGATATATTGACCGTTACCCCAAT
>DATLQY010000733.1:0-6389 GCA_035534975.1 Pirellulales bacterium | reverse complement strand
CACGGTCGCGGTGAAAATGATCTTGCGGGGCGAACTGGCCTCAGCGGCCGACGTGGCACGCTTTCGCTCGGAAGCCGAATCTGCCGCGCGGCTCGATCATCCGCACATCGTGCCGGTGTATGAAGTCGGCGATTGGCGGGGACAACCTTACTTTGCCATGAAATACGTCGAGGGGACGACGCTCACTCGCCGGTTGGCCGACGGGCCGATTCCGGCACGCGAGGCGGCGACCCTCCTGACGCCGATCTGCGAGGCAATTCACTTCGCCCACCAGCGCGGCATCTTGCACCGCGACCTGAAACCCTCGAACATCCTGATCGACCCGGAAGGCCGGCCGCATGTGACCGATTTTGGCCTGGCCAAGCGCGTGTCGGGCGACACGCAGTTGACGCGCAGCGGCGCCATCCTGGGCACCCCCTGCTACATGGCGCCCGAGCAGGCGGCCGGCAAGCGTGGCCAGTTGGGCCCGGCAAGCGACGTTTACAGCCTCGGCACGGTCCTCTACCAGATGCTCACCGGGCGGCCGCCGTTCCAGGCCGCCACGCCGATCGATACGGTGCTTCTGGTGCTGGAACAAGACCCGCTGCCGCCGCGGCTCTTGAACCCGCGCGCCGATCGCGACCTGGAGATGATCGCCCTGCGCTGCCTGCAAAAGCCCCCCACGCTCCGTTATGCGACCGCCAAGGCGTTGGGCGACGACCTGACCGCCTACCTTCACGACGAACCGATAACAGCGCGCAGCGGATTGTTCAGCCAGGTGCTGGCGCGTTGGTTCCGCGAAACCCACCACGCCACCGTGCTCGAAAACTGGGGCTTGCTCTGGATGTGGCACAGCCTGGCACTGATCGTGATCTGCGTCGTGACGAACTTTTTCCAATGGCGGAGGATCACGTCGCCCGGGCCCTATTTCGCCCTCTGGACGGCGGGCATGGGCACCTGGGCCGCCATCTTCTGGGCCTTGCGCCGCCGCGCCGGGCCCGTGACGTTCGTCGAGCGGCAGATCGCCCACATCTGGGCGGCCAGCGTGATCAGCATTGCCGTACTCTTCCCGATCGAAATGTTGCTGGATCTGCCCGTGCTGAAGCTTTCGCCGGTGTTGGCCATCTCCAGCGGTATGGTCTTCTTGGCCAAGGCCGGCATTCTTACGGGCGAGTTCTACATTCAGGCCGCCGCGCTGTTTGTGACGGCGCTGGCGATGGCCTGGCTCGACCGCCAGGGCCTTCAGATTGGTATCACGTTGTTCGGCGTCGTCTCGGGGGCCTGTTTCTTCGTGCCGGGGCTGAAGTACCATCGGCAGCGGTCGCGGCAAGTTGCCGAGCGGATCGATGATCACTGAATCAATGAAACTCCCACGCCGCCGTTGATGATCGCCTGGAACGCCTGCTGTAGCTTTGCCTGCCGTTGGCTAAGCGTGCCGATGCACCACTTGTAGCCGTTGGTCGGGTCGCTGGCCGAACTAGGGAAGATCGTTTGGCCGTAGTTCGAAATGTTTTGCAACAAGGTCACCGCGGAGGCCGTGGAGCTGGCAGGCGCCGTTGGCTGGAAAATCGCGCCGAAGGCAATGCAATGGATGATCACCGGCTTGCTGGGCGTGGAGAAGCCGGGCCCGTTGGTGAAGTCGGTGGTGAGCGCCGTGATCCGCCTGGCGCACGTATAAACCGCCTGGTCGGCGGCCATTCCCGACCACTGGTTCAAGCTTGCGCCGCCCCCAATATTGTAGTCGGTGCCGTTCCAAGTGGCGCCGCCGTCGGCGGCGCAGTTGGCCATGCCGTCGGTCTCGAATATCACCAGCCGGTTCGCGCCGTTGCGGCCGTTGCCGCCGGTGGCCTGCCCCGTGGTCGAACTGTAGAACTCGTTGTGGGCCAGCATGAACCCGTAGTTGGAGGTCGTGTTGGCGTCGTAGTCGCCGTGTGAGTGCGGGCATTGCAGGCCGTTGGGGTCCCAGGGCACGACATCGGTCGCGGAGCTGTTGGGCGCGTACCAGAGGCCGTTCACCATCGTCGCGTAGTCGTTTCCCAGGCTGAATTGGGCGCTGTTGAAGGCGCCGGCGTCGGTACTTTCGCCGCTGAAGTGCGGACGGCTGAAAAGCAGCAGGGCGACCAGGTCGTTGGGATGGTTCGTCTGGATATCCTGCAAGGCGGCTTGAATGCCCATCTTGGCGGCGAACATCGAAATGTCGTGGGCGGTGCCCGGCGCGATGCCGGCGTCGAGGATGAACTGGATCATCGTCATCGGGCCGAACCAGCAGCGGTGCCGTGGCCGTTTTGGGTTGTCGAGGTAATTCATGTACGCGGGCGAGGCGCCGCCCGGCGGCGCGCTGACGTGGACGGTGCCCCAGGTGAAGTCGGGACCGTAGCTGCACGATGGATTGCCCGGCGTCTGCGTCGTTCCGGTCGGGTCCTTCCAGACGCCCAGCGCGAAGTCGATGAACTCTTTCCAGAACCGCTGATCGCTGTTGCCAATCTGTTCGTTGGTGTTGGCATAGTTGTAGGCGCTGGCCGGAACGTCGCTGGGGATCGACGAATAGTAGGTGATTCGCGGGGCGCGAAGTTGGCTGGGAAAGGGGTTCGGACCGGTATTCTGCATCCAATTGAGGATCGCCGCGTAATTGATCGTGTACCCGCCGGCGGTCGGCGTTCGCCAGTTGCCGCTGGCATCCCATAGCTTGGTGTTGTCGTTGGTGCCGAAGAACTTCACACGCCAGTCGTTCTTGGGGTCGGGCGGCCAGATGAAGAACGACTTGCCCCAGTAGCGCGGCCCTTCCGTGTAGCCGTTCGATGGTTGGCCGGTGTATTGGGCATAGCCCTTGCTCTCGAACGTGGCGTTCTTCGTCGCGCTGCCGTTGTTGAAGTCGGCCACCGTTTGGGCGTAGCTGCCGCCGGTGTTCAGGTTTTGCAACAGGTAATTGTCGCCGGCGGGCACCGTGGCGTACGAATCGGGGGCCGACGTGAACGCCGACGTCGAGGGCTGCACGCCGCGGTTGCTGCTGACGAAGTCGTTGACCAACGGGGGCATTCCCAGCACGCTGGTGCTGATGTTGCTGGTGCCGACCAGTGGATTGCTGCTGGTCTGCTGCAAGTTGGCGGAGCCGGAGGAATAGTGTCCAAACAGCGGATAGACGCCCTCGGGATTGTTCGGCGTGCCGTCCCAGGTGCCAAGGTAGGTCTCGCAGTTCCAGAGGTCGCTCTCGTTGTTCATCGAGCCGGAGAAGTCGAGAACTATCGAGATGTCGCGCGGTCGATGTACGGCCGTGGCCGTGGCCGAAAGATTGAACCCACTCATGCCGAGGGCCCTGGCGAAGGCATAATTTCCCGCGTAATCGACGGTGGCTTTCACCAACGTGGGCGGCTGCCCGCTGGGCACGGACCCCACGTTGGCGACGAATTTCTGCAGCGCCGAGTTGTAGGAGTAGGTGCCGAGCTGGATGGTGAGCCAGTCGCCTTCGACCGCCTTCGAGAGGATGTAGTTGTTTCCGGCGGCAGTGACGGCGTTGGGCGTCGCGGTGCCGGCCTGGAAGTTGGCCTGGGCGTTGCCGTTGACCGTGCGCACTCCGGTCAGGGCGGCCAGGTCGGCGGCGTTCTGGCACTGCGTTTGGGCCAGTGCCAGCAGCCCCAGGTCGACCGCCATCGCCACGAAGGCGAAAATCGGCACGAGGAACAGGGCGGTCAAGACCAATACGTTGCCGCGTCGGGCACGGCGATTCGAAGTTCGAGCCATGGTTGCACCTGCTTATCTCTGGATAGCTATACCCGAAGTGTGTCTTCGACGGTCCCATGCGAAGCTCAATTGGCTTCGCAGGTCATCATGGCCTCGGTCTGGAAAGGAAGGCTGGCCGGCAATTTCAGTAATTGGGCCGTCACCGGCTGGTACGTTCCATGGACCTGCACGCCGATGCAATCGCCGAATTTGGCGGCGGTCCAGGCGCCGATGTTCGCGCCGCTGGTCGGGTCGGCCTTGAAGACCTGGATCGTCGGCGAGTTGAACATCGGCATGTTATTGAGCTGCTGCGAAACAACTTGTTGCACTTGCGACGTGCTGGCGTCGGCCGAGTTGACGACGGCGTACCGTGCCCCGGCGCGCGCGGCGTTCTCGACCACCTGCCGGACCATTTCGTACTGGCCGTACTCGAAAATGCCCAAGAGAAACAAGAAGAACATCGGCAAGACGAGAGCGGTCTCGACGAGCGTCGCCCCTCTTCGTTTCCGCCAGTGTCGCGTGCGAGACATCGTAGTGTGCCCTCGACAAACAACCGCGGTTACTCGTGCCGCCCTGCTCCGTTCATTTCTGCCCGTCTAATTCGGCTCCGTCCAATTTGCCTCCGTTCATTCGGGCGGGACCGTTGGGGTCACGCTGACGGGTACATCGTTCATCGAATTCCAAGTGGACGTGGCCGTGAATGAGGCCGAAGTGTCGAACCAGCCGGTCCCAAGCCAGCGGATGTTGGCGGTGGGCACGACGATCGAAATCTGCAGTTGATCGAGTTGCGCCGCCAGCGTGGGGTCGGTGCCGGCGGAGGTCAAGTCGGCGACCGTCACCGTCGCCCCCGTGGTCGGCACGTCGTTCTGCGCCAGATAGGTCAGAACGGCTTGCTGGATTTGCGCGGCGGTCTTCTGCCCCGCCGCCGCCTGACGCGCCCCTTCGCGGCAGGCGTTGGCCACGATTTGCGCCGCGTCCAACAGCCGACCGACTTCCCAGATGCCAAGCATCAAGAGCACCAAGAGCGGCATGATAAACGCCGCTTCCACGGCCGCGATGCCGTGCCGCGCGTTTTCGCGCTTCGAGATTTCTATGCCTGCGAGGTGTGTCATGGCTTGAGGCCCGGAACACGGCGGCCGGCCAAAGCCGACGCCACGTGAGCGCTGAACCATCTGAAACATAGGTCGAAAACCCCCAGAGTGCAAATCAGGGGTCCGCAAGGACGTAGGGGTTCAAGTCCCCCAACCGGTACTTTTCGTGCCCTAATTCCAACGGCCCGTGGTTGACGGGATCTTTGATCGAGGCCACTTGCTGTTGGGCGTTATAGGTCAGCGTCCAGGTGTCGCTCGTGCGCTTGATCGTGGCCAGCGCGCCGGAGCTGTTGTAGTTGAGCGTCAACCCGTCAGGCTGCGTTTCGGTCCAGGTGCCGTTGGCATTGCCGACCAGCTTGTTGATCGCGTTGGGCGGGGCCGTGTAGACGCCGGTCCCGGCGTTGCGATTGGTGTAGGTGAAGGAGGTGCCGGTGCCCTTGTTGACGACGGCGCTGGAGCCGGCGGTGGTGCTGCCGTTGACGAGATTGGTGCAGCCTAGCATGGGAAAAACTCCTTGAGAAAGTTCCTAGTTTTTAGTTGTTAGTTCTTGGTTCTTGGGAGAAGGCGTCTAGGCGTTGGGCGTTGGGCGTTGGGCGTTAGGCGTTAGGAGAACGAGGAAGGTCAACCGCAGATTTCACCGATTGCACAGATTACTGTTCCCACTCTGTGAAATCTGCGAAATCTGTGGATACCCCGTCATTCGTCTCGTCCGTCCTCCGTTTTCTCTTTCGTGTGTTTCGTGTGTTTCGTGGTTCCTCTGCCGCCGGTCTCCCGGTGGCTACCTTGCTGGCGCGGCGGGTTGGTGTGGTTGCCGTGGCGCGGACGCGTGCCGCGGCATCACGCCGGAGCGTGATGCCTACAGTCCTCCCCATTGCTTTCCGGTGGGCGACGGGGAGTACCGGAGCGCCATTCTTGACGTTATCCAATCCTCCATTCATGTGGTGGAAAAACATCGTCCTCTATATTAGAGGCGCCGTGGCCGCCGTATCGTCGCGGGAAAAATTGGTCGTCTCGACGGATTTTAGAAAACAGTTTCCAGGAGAACTCAAAGGGCCTTTGGTGCGTAGTATTGCCTTGTTCACAAATTCCTTCGTCGCGGTGCAGCGCCTCAATTTCGAGGAGGCCCGCAAATGGAGGATTATGATTCTTCTTCGTCGCTTCCGCCGGATGGCGACAACGACGACACGACAACACGACGTGACAAGCACCGGAACGACCCGGTCGCGGCCCGGGGCGCTGATGAACGCGCGCTGTTGGCAGCCATTAGCCGCGCGATCCGGTCGGCCAAGATCGAAACGGACCTGCTTCCGTACCAAAGAGTGGAAGCGCAAACCGGCGCCGCTGCGCCGGACGACTCGGAGGCTGTCCACCCCGACGCGCGGTGTGTGCTTACGGAGTGCCGGCGCCGGTACCCGGAGCGCGACGAGTTTGCGGCACGGACCATCGCCGCGGCGTACGGGAGGGTGCTGCGCGACCGACGCGAGAGTACCATCGAAAAGCGGCTCTCCGACGAGCCGCGGGAAACGGCCGACCGCGTCTTGAAGTCGCTGGCACTCCATTTGGGCGTCGGCGACCTGAACGTATTGCGCCAAGTCTGGCGTG
>DATLQY010000732.1:0-8202 GCA_035534975.1 Pirellulales bacterium | reverse complement strand
GGCCGGCGGGCATGTTGGGATCCTGCTCCAATTCCGAAATCGGGTCGAGGATTTCGATGCCGGTCCTGGTGAATTTGGCGATGTCGAGTTGCTCGCCGTCGAGTGCGGCCATCATCATCCGCGTGAAGTGGCCGAAATTCTGCTGCCCCTCGCCGCTGCCCAGGTAAACTCCGAACCGCGTCGGTTCCAGAGGATGGTCCGTGAGGCCGGCGTCGGCGACCGCCTGCTTGGCCGCGCCGACGGCGAAGCGGGTGTGCCGGCCGCGGCAGTTCCACTTCTCGGGGTCTTCACCCACCGCCGAGACGTCCCAATCGCGTACCTCGGCTGAAATCGTGGTCGGGAAATTGCTGGCGTCGAACAGCGTGGTGTAGCCAACGCCCGATTCGCCGTTCAAAAGCCGGCGCCACAATGTCGCGACGTCGTTGCCCAAGGGCGTGACGCACCCCATGCCGGTGATAACGACACGACGTCTCATGCCAATGCTCCTTGCCCGCCATACGCGGTCGAAAAATAACTACAGGTTCAGCCTGGCGAGCCACCGGAGGGCTTACGCGTTTACGCCCCCCGCTCGCCGTCGCACCAGGCTGGCGGTTCGACCAGCCTGCCGCCCTCGCTGTTACGCCCCACGTCGAAGACCCCCAGCAACTTCATCGTGAACACGAAGTTCTTGGGCTCGAATAGGGTCTTGGCGCGGCCCATGTCGGCCAGGTGCGCGAAGACGATCTCCATCTCGGCCTGCAATCGCTGTCCCACGTGACTGGTGGCGGTGACCATCGCGCCGTCTTCCTTGATGTAGTCGATCACCGCGGTGTAGCGAAGCGTGTCGCCAGGCACCGCGGGAAAGTGAAAGAGGGCCCTGGGGATCTTGGCGAGGACCACCTTTTCCTCAAAGCGATTGTACTCACCCACGAGCAGCCCGCCCGTCTGGGCCAGCCCCTCGATGATCAACGAATTGGGCATCACGGGGTAACCGGGAAAGTGATCGTGCAGGTGTTCCTCAGCCAGGGTGATGTTCTTGATGGCCGTGGCCCGCTTGCCACTTTCGAACTCGATGAACTTGTCGATCCAGATCCAGCGCATGGCCCGGTTTCCCGACGATCAATGGGTCGCCCCCACCTTGCTTTCAACGTAACGGCACATGTCGTCGACGGTCAACAGGTTGCCGAAGTCCTTGACGTTGGGGTTGGCTTCGAACGCGGTAAGGTCCGCGAACGACATGCGTTGCTTGAGCTGTGACACGCCCTCGGGGGTCATCTTGCCCTCCTTGACGTATTCGGTGTTGGTGAGAATGTCTTCGGGGAACAGCTCGCCACGCGGGATCTTGATATTGAACGCCTTCTCCAGGCGGAAAACGATGTCGAGAAAGTCGATCGACTCGGCACCCAAGTCGCCGACCAGCGTGGCCTGCGGCGTGACCTCGTCTTCATCCACGCCCAAGGCCTCGACCAACGAGGTCTTGATCTTCTGGAAAATCTCTTCTTTGGCTGGCATTTTGCGCTGTCTCCCAATTCGGTTTTTGCAGGCTAACCCGAAGCGCAAGCAAGGCCGGTGGTTACGTGCCTTGCTTGCGCTGCGGGTTAGTGTCGCAGCAACCCGTTCGCAGTGTATTTCACTCGATTCGCCGTTTTTGCGTCAATATCCGCCCAGGCTCAATCCGCCGTCGACCCGCACTACCTGGCCCGTCAGGTAGCTGGCGTCGTCGCTAGCCAGAAAGGCTACGACTCGAGCAATTTCCTCCGGTCGTCCCACACGCTTGAGAGGGATGATTTCCTTCAACCGGTCGCCCGCCAGGTTTCGGACGACCTCGCTCATATCAGTCTCGATCATGCCGGGCGCGACGCCATTGACCCTGATCTTGCGGGCGGCCAGTTCCTTGGCCAGGCAACGAGTCAGGCCGTCGATTCCGCCTTTGCTGGCGGCGTAATTCACTTGTCCGCGCGAACCGAACTCGGCGGCCACGCTGGAAACGTTGACGATGCTGCCCTTGCGTTGCGACATCATGGCCCGCGTCACCGCCCGGCAGTAGTTATAGGTGCCTGTGAGGTTCGTATCGACGACTTCGCGCCATTGATCGGGTTCCATCGTGGCAAACAGCCCGTCGCGGATGACACCCGCCGAGTTGACCAGCACGTCGAGTTGTCCCCATTCGTCAACAAGCTGCTCGGCCACCGTTTGGGCGCGCGCGTAGTCCTTGACGTCGGCCTGCACCGCCCGCACTTCGGCCGAGCCTCCTTGGTCCACGGCGAGCTCCGCCAGAAGGCTTTTGGCCGCCGATTGATTGCTCTGGTAAACGAAAGCCACTTTGCAGCCGTCCGCGGCCAGTGCGCGGACGCACGCCCTACCGATACCGCGGCTGCCACCGGTGACGAGTGCTGTCTTGCCTTCGAATCGCGTGCTCATGGAAGTCAGGTCAGTTGAGTCGCCGGGCGGTGCAAGAGGGCCGATAGTTTGCGTAATTCCTGAACAATTACCTGGTCGGTTTCCGCCCGGCGCGGATCATCGTCGGCCAGGTTGTAACGGGCCAGCACCAACCGTGCAGAAACCGTCTGGACGCCGTCAACTTCGCCATGGGCCTTGACTTTGACCGTGTGCTCGTCTTGCCCCGTGATCTCCGCCGTGACGGTGAGCGTTTGCCCCGGTTCGACGAAGTTCGCGTATTTAACGTTCTTTGCCTCTTTCAAAATCACCGTACTGTGGGCAAAACCTTCGCTGATTCGGATAAGCCAGGCGGCCGCCTGCGTCATGGCTTCCAGCATCAGCACGCCGGGCATGACGGGAAAACCGGGAAAATGGTCCGCCAAGTACTCTTCGGCCAGCGAAAGGTTCTTGATGGCGACAATTCTGACGCCCGGTTCCAGGTCGCGGACCCGATCAATCAACGTAAAACGCATGGCGGACTTGGGGCGTCCTGGACTAAAGCTACGTCGTCATGGAGATCGGCGGCAACAAGTTACCCAATATACAAACCGCGGCCGATATTCACAACGGCTAAACGGCGCCTGGCCCGCGCTTCTTAAATCTAATGAAACTAACAAGTTAGGCTAATCGTTGGCGTGAGCCATCCCCATATCCCGTCCTTATCTCCCTATCCCCTTTAAAATGAGCCTCCCATTGGTGGCGTTCAAGTCGATACTCCAGTAGGGGATAAGGGGATGACGAGTTGGCGAGGGGATCGCACATCCCCCATCGCTCGTGCTACGATGCCAGACATGCGCAAAGGAATCGGCGTATCTCCGGGTGTGGCGGTGGGTACGGCCTACTGTATTGATGAGGTTTTCGTCGATCCAAAGTCGAAACTTCTGACCGATGATGCAGTAGCCCAGGAATTAAGGCGGTTCGACCGGGCGGTGAAACAGACCGCGGCTGAATTGCACTCGTTGGCGAACAAAGTGGCCAGCCAGGTGGGACAAGACCAAGCGTCGATATTCCGCGCCCATGAAGCGGTGCTTCGCGATCCGGCGCTTTCCGCCAAGATCCGCGGTTGGATTACCAATGAACGGCTCGTGGCGGCCCTGGCCCTGCACCGCGTGCTCAACGAGTACACATCGCTCTGCGCTCGCACGAAAGACTCGTACCTCAAAGAACGGTTGGTCGACGTTCACGACGTGATCATCCGTCTGAGCTCTCGTCTCTCACCGCTGTTGACCTCGGCTTCGGAGCAATTCGAAGGACCATTGATTCTCGTGGCCCACGAATTGCTTCCTTTGCAGGCGATGGCCTTGGGCGACAAGCAATTGGCGGGGATCGTCACCCAAAGCGGGGCGGCAACCAGTCACGCGGCCATTCTGGCTCGCAGTCGAGGCATCCCAGCCGTTTCCGGCCTGCGGGGCATCCTCAAGCAAGTGAAGAACGGCGATACGCTCGTGGTCGACGGCCGCGTCGGACAGGTCGTCGTAAACCCTGATCCCGAAACCGAGAAGGCCTATCGCAAGCTACAACGCGAGTTCTTCGACCTCAAGGATGCGCTGGCCGAAAACCGCGATCTCTCCGCTCACAGCGCCGACGGCGAACCGGTCGAGTTGCTGGCCAATATCAACGGCCTCGACGACGCGCGGGCGTCGGTGGCGATGGGCGCTGTGGGGGTTGGGCTGTTCCGCACCGAGTACCTATTCCTGTCACACCGCGACGTGCCTGACGAAGAAGAACAATTCGCCGCCTATCGTAGGGTCGTGGCCGCCAGCCCGTACCGCAGTGTGACGATCCGCACGCTCGACCTGGGCGGCGACAAGACGATACCGTACCTGGGCCGTGAACGCGAGGCCAATCCGTTCATGGGTTGGCGTTCGATCCGGCTGTCGTTTGAGCACCCAGAGTTCTTCCTGACGCAAATTCGCGCCATCCTGCGGGCCGGCGCGCCGGCCGGCAATCGCAAGAGCCGAGTGCGGCTCCTGTTTCCCATGATCACGACGCTTGAAGAGATGCGGCGCGTGCGCGCGATGGTCGAACGCGCGCGGCGCAAGTTGGCGGCCGAGAGGCAGCCGATGGGCGACGTGCCGATCGGGCTGATGCTCGAAGTGCCGGCCGCCGCCGTTTCGATCGAGACCTTGTTGAAGGTCGTCGATTTCGTTTCGATCGGCTCGAACGACCTGGTGCAGTACCTGATGGCGGCCGACCGCGACAACCCCAAGGTCAGCCATCTCTGCCAGCCCTTGAGCCCCGCAGTGCTGCGTGTGCTCGTCCGTGTAATCGACGCCTGCCGCCGCGCCGGCAAGCCGGTCACGCTGTGCGGCGAGATGGCCGGCCAACCGCGGGCATTCGTGCTGCTGTACGGCATGGGCTTGCGCAGCTACAGCATGAGCCCGGCGTTCATTCCGTCGATCAAGGAGCTGACGAGCCACCTGACTCAGGAGCGCGCCGTGAGGATTCTTCGCAAGGCGATGAAGCTCAAGACCACCAAGGCGGTGCTGCGCTACATGGGTGAGCAAATCGAGCAATTGGCACCGAACCTGAAGTTGCTGAATACGGCGTAGCGGGCTAGCCCTGCGGCCCCGCGCCGTCCTCCATCCCTTCGATGTAGCGCCGCAGCCGCTCTACCTCGTCGGTGATGTGTCGTAGTTTGAGCATGTTCTCGACGCGCTTGAGCAGTTCGATCTTGTTGACCGGCTTGCTGAGAAAGTCGTCGGTGCCGGCATTCACCGCTCGTTCAATGTCGCCCAGTTCGTTCAGCGCGGTGACCATGAGGACCATGATGCCACGCGTCGCCGGGTTACTCTTGAGCTTCTTGCAGACCTCGAAACCGCTGAGCTTGGGCATCATGATGTCCAACAAGATCAGATCGGGCCGAAAGGTGTCGACCTTGTTCAGCGTGTCGAGGCCGTCAACGGCCACGGCAATCGTGCAATCGACGTCGCTCAGATAGACCTCAAGCAGCTCGACGTTGGTCGGGTTATCGTCGGCGATCAGGACGCGGCTCTTGACGGGAGATGGGGTTTCTGCGGCGGACATCGGGCTTGGTTTTGGGTGCTTAGTCATTGAAGGATGAAGGATGAAGGATGAAAATAATGCCAAAGGCGGTGTCATCTCGATTCTCCAGTTTTCGGCGTCTCTCCTCACCTCCTCACCTCCTCACCTCTTCACCCTGATACGCCGGCACAGGGAACGACTCGCAGAGGCTCGACACTTCGCCGCGAATGCGCGCGGCGACCGCGGCGGCGTCGGGCGACCTCAGCACGTCGAGCATCCAGCCGCCGATTTTGCTCATTTCATCGGGACCCATGCCGCGGGTCGTGAGCGCCGGCGTGCCAATGCGGATGCCCGACGGATCCATGGGCTTGCGAGAGTCGTACGGAATCATGTTCTTGTTGACCGTGATTCCGCAACGGCCCAGCGCGGCCTCGGCCTGTTTGCCGGTCAGCCCCAGGGTAGTCACATCGGCCAGTAGCAAGTGATTATCGGTGCCGCCGCTGGCCAGGGCTACGCCGCCGGCCAGCAGACGCTCGGCCAAGGTTTTGGCGTTGGCGATGGTCTTTCGGCCGTATTCCTTGAACTCCGGTCGCAGCGCCTCGCCCAGGCAAACCGCCTTCCCCGCGATGACGTGCATCAGCGGCCCGCCTTGGATGCCGGGGAACACGCTACGGTCGATGTCCTTGGCGTGCTCGGCGCGGCACATCGTCAGTCCGGCCCGCGGGCCGCGAAGCGTCTTGTGGGTGGTGGTCGTCACGAAGTCGGCCACCGGCACGGGGTTGTCGTGCAGCCCGGCGGCGACAAGCCCGGCGTAATGGGCCATGTCGACGAACAGCATGGCACCACACTCGCGGGCGATCTCGGCGAAGCGCGCGTGGAAGATTTCGCGAGGGTAGGCACTGGCACCGGCGACGATCATTTTTGGCTTGTGCTCGCGGGCCAGCGAGGCAACCTGGTCGAAGTCGATTCGGTTCGTGTCACGGGTCACCCCGTAACTGTGGAAATGGTAAAGCAACCCGGAAATGTTCAGTTTCATGCCGTGAGTCAGGTGACCGCCGTGGGCCAGATCGAGTCCCAGAACGGAATCGCCCGGCTTGAGCGCGGCCAGATAGACCGCCAGGTTGGCCTGACTTCCAGAATGGGGTTGCACGTTGACGTGCTCGGCGCCGAACAGGGCCTTGGCCCGGTCGCGGGCGAGGTCCTCGACCACGTCGACGCATTCGCAGCCGCCGTAGTACCGTTTGCCCGGATAACCCTCGGCGTACTTATTGGTGAGCACGCTTCCAACCGCCTGCATTACGGCCGGACTGGTGTAGTTTTCGCTGGCAATCATCTCCAGACCGTCGGCCTGGCGCTTGATTTCGCCGGCGATGGCCGTCCAAACCTGCGGGTCTTCCTGTGCGATCCAATTCATTGGCTCTGCCACTACTTTCCCGTGACACAACGTCTCATTCTCGGCCGCACAGAGTATAGCCGCTCGTTCGCGGATGGTCGAGCGGAGGGTCGGTTACTGCGAGCTCAATACCTTGACGTCCAACATACCCGCGTTATCGGCCAACTCCGCCGGAGAGTCGTTGATCCGCAAGTAAAGCGTGCCGCTCTTTTCCGGCGAAAGCTCGGTCTCGAGACCGACGGCAGTCGGTTGCAAAAAACCGTTACCGGCCTCAGGGTCGTCGTATCGCACTGCGGCGAGCAACTGGCCCAAGGGAAGGCCGTGCCTGTAGCGGATCGTGACGCCATTGGGCTCGCACCACCAAACCGGCGGCCCGGCCGCCAACTGGTAGCGCCCCGTGGCCGCAATCTTGTACTTTGCGCCGGCCTCCAGCCGCACGCCGCTCGGCTGCCAGCCGCGATCGGCCCGAATCGTCAACTCCTTGCCGCTGGCCGGCATAGGCCGGCCAGGAGTGAATTCGATGGCGTTGCGCGACAGGTCGTAGCCAAATTCGATTCCGGCGGCAAAGACCTCCCACTCGTCATTGAGATCGCGCCAGTCGCCGGCGAAAATCGCGAGTACGCGGCGATTGAACTCCTTCCGCGGCAATTCATCGGGCAGCTTTCGGAACCGCTCGCGATAGCGCGGGTGGCCGTCGAGAAACGCGCTAACCGCCCAACACCAGCCGTAGGGTTCGGTTTCCGAGCGAACGCCCAATTCATACGCCATGATCTCGGCCAGCGGCAGCAAACGTCCGTCGGCGACGGCGCTGCGGACCAGATGGATCCGGTCCCACGACTCCATGTCGTCGGGGCGCGAAGGGAACACCCCCAGTCGCAGCTTGCCGTCGTCCAGGGAGTGCGTTCCAAGCAATTCGGCCAGTCCCTCCATGTACCAAGGTGGGCCGCAATCGCCCCGTGCCATGAACACGAAGGCATGAGTCCCCTCGTGCAACATCAAATGGCGACGGTAGTAGGCACTCGACCGATCGTACCACCAGATTTCGTTCGGGAGCGCATATCCATTGACGAAATCGGGCAAGTCGTCCGGCAGCAGGCCCGCGGCCGCGAACCGCTCCCTCTCTTTCATTAGGTGCCCGCGCACGCGCCACGCGTCGGCGATCTCTTCGGCCAGGCCGAAATAACCGCACCATTGCGGCACGGCCCGATCGAACAGCTCAGGCAGTTGCTCGATTTCGGCGTCGATTTGAAAATCGGTGAATAGCGTCAGGTGGCGGCTTGTCAGCGTGCGAATGCCGTGGGCCTTGACACGATCTTCGTCGATTTCACGCGGCGCCTGGATTGCGCCGGCGGCGCTTGAGGCAGGCAAGGAGTCTTGTAATTCGACCTCGGAGTCGGGCTTCGGAG
>DATLQY010000731.1:0-14609 GCA_035534975.1 Pirellulales bacterium | reverse complement strand
ACCTTCCTGAAACACGATGGTCACGGCCGACAAACCGAACTGCGACACGGAGCGAATCTCGTCGACGCGTGGCACGCCGCCCATCGCGATCTCGACCGGAAGGGTGATGAATCGTTCGACTTCCTCCGGTCCCAGCGCCGGCGCGGTCGTCAGCACCTGCACCTGAACATTGGTCACGTCGGGTACGGCGTCAATCGGAAGCTGTGTCATGGCCCACAGCCCAACCGCCACCAGCAAAAGCGTACTGAGCAATACGACGAAACGGTTTTCGAGCGAGAGGTCGATGAGCTTGTTGATCACGCTATTCCTCAGTCATCAGCTCTCGCAACATCTCGCTCTTGAGCGCGAAGCCGCCCTTGATGACCACGTTGTCACCTTCGTTCACGCCCGAGATGATTTCTACCATGCCGTCGAACGCGCGCCCACGAACGACACGACGCCGCCCGAACTCGTCATCCTTCCGCTGAACGAACACGAACAGGTCGCCGGCGTGTTGCTGAACGGCCGATTCGGGAACCAGCAACGCGTTCGTGGCAGCGACTTTAGGGAGGCGGACTTCGACGAACATGCCGGGTTTCAGCAGTTTCTCGGGGTTGTCGGCCGTGGCGATCAGGCGTATCGCGCGAGTTTGTTCTTCGACGATATCGCCAGTGTAGGTGACGTTGGCCTCAAATTTGCGGCCAGGATAAGCCGCGGCGCGGAAATCCAGCGTCTTTCCTTTGAGTGACTCAAGAAGGCTCAGGTCTTTCTCGAAAATGTCGGCGTGAATCCAAATTGTCGATAGGTCGGCGATCTGGAAAAGCTGCATTTGGGGCACGACGTGCTCAAGCAGCACTACGTCCTTCTTGATCACCGTGCCACTGAGTGGCGCTGTCATCGAGTAATGGGCCACTTGATCGCCTTGCTTGAGAGGGTCCATCTGAGCAACTTCGTCTTCGCGGTAGCCCAGGATCAACAACAGCGATTCGGTGACCGACCGAGACGTCATCGCCTCTTTGCATTTCTGGTTTGCCGCGACGAGTTGTTGCCGGCTGGCGAACTTGATCCATTCGAGTTTGGCCTCATACGTCGCGGTCGCGGCCTCGAAATCGGCCTTGGCCTTGATGAATTCGCGTCCTGCGATCGTTTTCATCTCGTAAAGTGCCTTGATCCGCTCAAAGTCGGCCCGGGCCTGGTTCAATCTGGCGTACGAAGCGACAAGTTGTTCACGATAGTCGCCCATTGCCTGGTCGCGGAACCGCTCCTCGATTTCCAGCACAGGCACGTTTTCGTCGAGAGTCTTGATAAGCGAGTCGGTGTTTTCCTGGATTGTCTGGCTCCACCGTTGGTTGATCTGAGCAAATTCGACGGCCAGTCGGTTCTTCACCAGCTCGAGCTTCGCCGTACCCACCTCCTTGCTATCCAAAACGGTCAATACATCACCGGCCGTGACTTCCTGGCCGAAGTGGACCTTGACTTCACGGACGACCCCTTCGACCAGCGGATAGACGTGCGCCAGGCGCTCTTCGTTCAGGGCGATTTTCCCGGTCACCCAGGTGCTCTCGGCCAACGCGCCGAAAACGACGGGAGCGGTTTCCAAGCCAGCTACGGACCATTTGTCGCGCGCCAGGTGGACGAAGTCGCCGCCCCTTCGATGCCCGACGACACTCGCTCCACTTGGCTCAACATTTGCACGATCACGCATTTCGGCCGGGCGACCGAACCATTTTACAACCGAATACACGCCCCCTCCCAGGCCGAGTACGATGATACCAATGATTGCGAAGGTCCAACGCCGAATTCCCGCGGCCTGTCGGGCGCTTGCCTTCTCGATCAACGATTTTGACGACATCATCGGAGTATTGATCCCGGTCGAACCTGCGTGGCAATTCGACATCCTTGTATCAAACGGCCTCGACAGCACATCATTGCCCAAGTGAAGGCGGTTTCTCGACCGTACACTCGCTTGATTCTACCGCAATTCTGACGCCAACGGAGCGTATGCTCTCCGTAGTGTCGCAAAATCAGTCCACGCCCTGGATCGTGGGCGATTCGGACCACAACCGTGCGGAATCGCACATCATAGCAAATGTGTTCTGATTCCAACCCGTTTTCCGGCACCGTCTTGGCCGTTATGATTCAGCCTGCCGTTTAACGCCTCCCACAATTGCATGGCTCGATGGTCACACCACTCTGAAAACTTGTCCCCATGGGAAACACGGACCAACCGCCAACATCACGCGCTCGGGTCAAAGCGGCTCCCCCCGTCTTCGGGACAATCCTGACCGTGCTTTGTGGTTGCCTGGGGGGTATCGGTACGGCCCTCGATCGAATGGATTTCGCGGCGGCGCCGGCATGCGCTTTGGTTGCCTGCATCGGGGCCTATTTGACCGGTGGATATGGTCCGACCATCACCGCGTTGTCGGCCCTTCGTCGTTGGCAATTCAACGTCGACTTGCTCATGATTCTGGCCGCCCTCGGAGCGGCCGCGATTGGTGACTGGGTCGAAGGCGTGGTGCTGTTGTTCCTTTTCTCGCTCAGCGGCACGCTCGAAGCTTTCGCCATGTACCGCACGACACATTCGATCGAGTCCTTGGTACAGTTGCGTCCTCGTGAAGCGCTTCGCGTACGAGCAGGCGTCGCCGACGATCAGCTCGTTCCCGTCGAAACATTGCAAATCGGCGATGTCGTTCGTGTACGACCTGGGGAGCGGTTTTCCGTCGACGGCGTGGTATGCGATGGTGAAACTTGGGCGGACGAAGCGACCTTGACGGGCGAAAGCGAACAAATCCACAAGCCAACCGGGGCCACGGTTTTCGCAGGCACGATCAACGGCCAAGGCAGTGTCCTGGTGCGGATGACCAGGGCTGTGGCCGATACGACCTTGGAGCGAATCGTCCAGATGGTCCAAAACGCCCAGGCCCAGAAGACGCCAACCCAAAGATTCGTCGAATCTTGGCAGCGTCCCTACGTGATCGGCATTTTGGCGGCCGCCGTGCTCGTATTCTTTGCGGGCCGCGTTTTGCATACTGACAGTTGGTACGACGCGTTCTATCATGCGATGGTTCTGCTCGTTGCGGCCTCACCGTGCGCGGTGGTCGTCAGCTCTCCGGCGGTCATGCTTTCGGCCATTGCCAGGGCTGGCCGGCATGGCGTGCTGTTCAAAGGCGGTATTCACCTCGAGTCATTGGGAAAGGTCGATGTCGTCGCGTTCGACAAGACCGGTACCTTGACTGTAGGAAAGCCCGGCGTCAGCGAAATCTGGGCGCCGCCGGGGGTCGATGTCTCGCGGCTGCTGGCCCTGGCCGCGACTGTCGAACGGCGAAGTGAGCACCCTCTGGGCGCGCCGGTGGTAGAAGAAGTGCGCCATCGCGGGATCGCATTGTCGGAATCGCCTCTCCTTGAATTTCACAGCCACACAGGGTTGGGAGTCCATGCTCGTGTTGAGGGCACGTGGGTCGGCATTGGTCGCGAAGGCCTGTTTGAGACGCACGAGATCGCGATTTCCCCCGCACTCCTGGGAGAGGCGCAGCGATTGCGTGAAGGCGGTCAGACAGCGTTGATGATCATTGCGGTGGAGGAGGCCGTCTGCGGTGTGGTCGGAGTTGCCGACCAGATACGTCCTGAAGCCGCTGTGACCATCAGTGCCTTGAAGCGACTTGGAATTCGCAAAATCGTCATTCTCACTGGCGACCACGAGCGTGTGGCGCGAGCCATCGCGAAGGATCTCGGCGCCGACGAAGTACGCGCTGGTCTCTTACCCGATCAAAAGGTCATCGAGCTGCGGCGCCTGGCGGAGGACGGTGGTCTAGTGGCAATGGTGGGAGACGGTGTCAACGATGCGCCCGCCCTTGCGACCGCGAGCGTGGGTATTGCAATGGGGGGCGCGGGCACCGACGTGGCCCTCGAAGTGGCTGACGTCGTGCTGATGCGAGACGACCTGCGGGCATTACCTCTCGCCGTTTGGATTAGCAGGCTGGCCCGACAGCGCGTCCGGCACAACATGATCTTTGCCTTCACGATGATCGGAATACTCGTGCTCTCGACATTCTTCAATCTTCCACTTTGGCTCGGTGTCCTGGGTCACGAGGGAAGCACCGTCTTGGTCGTCTTCAATGGCTTGCGTTTGCTCTGGGAGAGGACGCCGAAGTTTGATTGACGAATCTTGGCCGAGGATTGCTGACCATGACCGTCATTGTCTGCCTCGCGCCCCGTTACCTTGCTGGAATCAACTAACGAATTGAGTCTTCGGTGATTTGCCGCGGGGCCTGGGCTTCACTCCGTGCACGGGTTATAGGGACCAACGGGGTTCCGTTCTCGGCGTTTTCCACGTCTTGCCAAGACTGCAGACGTGCGACGGTCGAGCCACCGGAGCCATAGTAGCGCTGATCACAGATGTCGGGGCCCCGATATCGGTCGCAACGGAATCGGGGCCCGCAACCCCCCGCGACACAATCGCGCTGCAACAAGGGGAAAGAGCAGCCGGTGTTACCGGCCAAAAGCACCCATGCGCAGAAAGCCGACAGAGCGAATCTCAAGGTATCGTTTCCTTCTTATTCGGGTCCCAGAAGAACTAGTGCCCGTCGAGAAGTATCGGCCGAAACAACCGGTACGATCCAGAGAATTAACCGTTTCAGCACATCCGCTCGTGCTTTCGAGTGTTGCGCTGCTTGACCATTCTATTTCTACATGTGCATCCTTTCTCGACGGCGCGACGAACCAGGACCCCCAATTCTCCATGGCCGCCCACGCACATCAGCGCCGGGCCGTTGGGCCGGCGAGCCAGGGTCGCAGGACTTCGTGGGCGAAGCGTTGCGAGAACTTCGTTGCACCCGCGGCAAGAAGGTGCTCACCGTCGACGAAACAGCGGTCGCCGCACCAATTCCCCGCGTCAATGACCTTAACACCGAACTCCGACCGCAACTCGTCCGTCAAGGCATCGACTTGCCGCCGCGTTCTCGCGGGATAGCCGTGTCGAAACCTGGTGGCTTCAGGCATTAGGCAAAGGCAAACCTCAATGTGCTCGCGGCGGCAGATGTCCAACATGTCGCGCAGTGCCCGACGCTCGCCGTCACCGACGCGAAAGTCACGAAGTGCCCCCGCAAATCTGCGGATTGACCCATCGACGTTTTTTCGCCGCACGGCTTCGTCGTCGATCCGCCAGGGGCCGGGGACCCATCCCAAGCTACCAACTCGCTCGAATCCGTGTGGATCGCGGTGCCGAGGCGCCGTCATCCAAGATGGCGCCCGCTGGCTCAGCAACGCGGCGCGGTACCAGTAACAACCACCCAGCCGTAGCGCGAGCCAATCGGCCCAAAGCGCCGGCGGCGCGCCCACGAAACGCGACAGCAGCCGGATGTCGCGAAACGAAAAGCGCTGGACCTCCGACCGCTTCCGTCGCTCGTGCCCATATGGAGCTGGGTGCAGCAGCGCGGGGTGGATTTCAATCACCAACCAATGTGGGCGCAGGTCCTCGGCTAGCAGCCGGTCGAGGAATATCCGCTCGACAATCGGGCCGGCGCCAAGGCCCCCAAAGTTGAAGGCCAGGGGGCCATCTGCCGATTCGCCCAGCGCGTCCGGGCGGAATCCGTAAAGCGTGCGCGAGCTCCCCAGCGCGAACAGCAACGGCCGGTCGGGGCACTCCGCCTGTTTCGCCCGCAACAATGCGAGCCGATGGCCGTATTCCGTGTCGCGTAAATCGGGGTCGGCGGAATCGATCGTCAGTGTCACGCCAAGTTGCAACGCCGCATAGACCACGACTGCCCAGGCCAACGTGCGGCGACCATGCAGTCGCGCCTGTAAGCGCCGTGACGCGCCGCTACGCGCCAACGTCTCGGCGAGCATGCGTTGCCAAGCATGTATCATATCGCCCTCCGGCTCAGAATTGGAAATAGATGAAGGGCCTGTGACCTGACGGAAGCAGGCAAAGGCAGGCGGCAACCGACGAGCCGTACAACGTCGCGAACAGCGATGGCGAGACACGGGACGCCCAGCCGTACAGGTCGGCGCGCCAACTCAGGTAATGCGCGACGGCAAGGCAAGCGAGGTGCAGCCAAAGCACGCCGGGCAAGCTCGACGCGCCGTGCGAAACGAAACCCAAGTAAGCCTCGAGCACCAAGGCGGCGCCGCGCAAATCGGGCGCGCGAAACAGGACCCACGTCGCCCCGAGCCAATGACAGGGCAGGAGCGTTCCCAATACGGTGGCCAGACTTCCGTACCGTTTGAATCCACCGGACCAGGCCGTCACCGCGCGCTGGACGATCAGCGCCAGGCCGTGCATCGTTCCCCAGAGCACGAAGGTCCAGGCGGCTCCGTGCCAGAGGCCGCCCAGGAACATGGTCGTCAACAAGTTGGCCGAGGTTCGCCAACGGCCGCGGCGGTTGCCGCCAAGCGGGACGTACACGTAGTCGCGTAGCCAATTTGACAGACTGATGTGCCAGCGGCGCCAGAATTCGGACAAGTTCGACGCCAAGTACGGATGGCGGAAGTTTTCGCAGAGCCGGTAGCCCAAGAGCGCCGCCGAAGCGATTCCCATCTCGGAATAACCAGAGAAGTCGCAATATATTTGCACGGAGTAGAACAGTACCGCCAGCCAGGCGCTGGCGGCGTCGAAGTTGCCCGGATCCGCAAAGTACAAATCGACGTACGGCGCCAGGTTGTCGGAGATGCAAGCCTTCTTGAAGAACCCGATCAAGAACAGGAGCAGCGCCGGCCGGACGCGGACCTCGCTGAAGCGGCGGGCCGTGGTAAGCTGCGGCAGGAAATCCCCGGCGCGGACGATGGGTCCCGCCACCAACTGTGGAAAGAACGCCACGTATAGGGCGAAATCAATCAGGCTGCTCGTGGCGGAAAGCTGCCTGCGGTAGACATCCACGACGTAGCTGAGCGATTGGAACGTGTAAAAACTGATCCCCACGGGCAGCACGATCGCCAAGGTGCGCTCCTGGACGACGAACCCCAACAACCGCAACAGATCGGCCGCCGAAGCGGCGAAGAAGTTGAAATACTTGAACGCGCCGAGCAAACCCAAGTTCACGGCGAGGCTGGCCACCAGCAATAACCGGCGCCGCTGTTGCCCATCCGTACAACCGAGCTGTCTTGCCAGGATGAAGTCCAGCCCCGTGCTCAGTCCGATCAACGACAGAAACCGCCAGTCCCAAGCGCCGTAGAAGACATAGCTGACGGCCAGCAACCACACCTTACGGACGCCGTTGTGGCTCAACGACCAGTAAACGGCGAACACGACCGCCGCGAACAAGAAGAACCTCAATTCAACGAACAGCATGGCCCTTATCCTTTTGCATAAGGGTCGAAGAATACTGCGATCGTAGCAGGGCGGTCAGGTCGTGGGCCACCTGGCTTGAAACGATCGCGGCCCCATGGGCGTTGAGGTGGTCGAAATCGTGCCAGTAATCGAGACGGTAGATTTCCTCGTAGCCACGTCCGCGCAGGTAGTCGAGCAACGGAACGTCGCCGTACCGTTCTTCATGGCTCCGCAGCAGCGCGGCGGTATGGGAATCGCGCTTGACGCGCGGCCCGAGAAGGAATACCGGCCGGGCCCCCAAATCGCGAATCCGGGCAAGTAGATCGTCGAAAAAAGCCGACTCTTCGCCGCTCAGTGCCGCACCGCGCCAATCAGGAGCTTTATCGTGCGTCAGAAACCGAGTGAACCGGAGCTGCCAGCCGCCGCGTAGGGCGGCGCTGCCGCCGGTGGGGCTGGATGCGGGCAGCGGCAAGAAGCCCGCCAGTTCATCGACGCCGGCTAAAGATCCCGACCCATTAGGTCGTGAGGGCGGCGGAAAGACCAGCGAGGCCGCCGAACCCAGGTTGACCGAACGACAGAGGAAACTCATGACGTGCGGCCAGGCAAACCGCAATCGCTGCCACGCGCCGCTACCGCGGCGGCGCTCGCTGGCAAGCGTGTTGCGCACGGCCAGCAAGGTACGCTCCCAGTCGTGTGTGGCCAGATCGCGGTCGCTCGCCCAATTGCCGGGATCAAACAGGTACAAGGTAGGTTCGAAGACCACGGCCTTTAGCCGGCGTGGGCGCCGCGATGCGAGCCGCCGCAGCAGTTCGTCGGCTTCAAGGATGCTCATTCGTGGCAGACCGAAGTTATAGGCGCGACAGTCGAGGCCCCGCCGGCCCCAGACGTCGTGCATGGCTCGTGTGTCGAGGTGCCTCTGGACACGGCTGGTTCCGAAGAACAGTACGTCGCACTCGTCGGCACACGCTTCGAATTGACGCCATTTGACGTCGAAGAAACTCGACGCAGTTCCGAAGCCGATCGACACCAGTCCGAAACGCAATCCGAGGGTCGTCAGCACGAACGCCGCCAAACCAACCCCCAAGCGGCGCAATCGACAAACCAACCTCGGTTGCGGCGTATCGGGATCCTGAAATAAATGTTGGGGATCCATGACACAGAGGAAGTGAGGCTGGGCCGAATCCGTTGCGAAACTCGCGGGCGATCGTACCGAACAGGCCTTTCGCCGCAGGGTAGAACGTAAGTTATGAAGATAAGCGCGCATGGGCCGCGAAGTTTTTTTTCGCGGCCCATGCGCGCTTTAGCTCGCAGTTTACGTTCTAACGTCGAACGGCCGTTCGTGCCGCTCACGTCCCATAAAACCAAAAATGACAATTGCTTCTCGCAGCGGACCTCAACTTGCGCCGCTTGCCCAATCGTCGCCTCGGCGATTCCCCTGGGTCTGGCGTAACCGCGCGCTGCTGGCGCTGGTGTTGCTAGCGGCGGCCGTACGGCTGCCGGGCGTCAACCGGCCGCTGGTTGGGCATTTCGCCACGAAGAACACGATCTACGCGATGATTGCCCGGAACTGGACTACGCGGCATTCTCCGCCCTGGTACCCGGCGATCGACTGCATGGCCGGTGGTGAACGGGGCTGGCACTTGCTGGAGCTCCCGGTCGCGGCCTTTCTGGCGGGTGCCGGCTGGGCCGGTTGCGGCGGCTCGCTCGACGTATGGGGCCGTGCCACGTCGATTATCTTCAGCGTCGGAGGGGTGGTGGTGTTGTTTTCGCTGGTTCGTCGCTGGCACGGGCAATCGGCGGCCTTCGGAGCGGGCTTGGCGCTGGCACTGGCTCCTGTCGCCGTCATTTTCGGGCAAAGCTTCATGCTCGAATCGTCGGTCGTGTTCTTTTGCGTCGCCACATTCTGGTTTCTTGATGAATGGCTCGCCGGCCAAAGTCGACATTGGCTCGTGCTGGCCGCGATCAGCTTTGGCCTGCTCCTTATGACCAAGATCTACATGCTGGTGTTGGCATTGCCGCTCGTGGCGAAGGTCTGGAGCGAATTGCGCAATGGTTCGTGGCCGTCAAGGGGCAGGTGCTGGCTCGAATTCCTCGTCGCCGGCGCGTTGGCGGCGGCGCCGGCGCTCGTTTGGTGCGCCAACGTAGCGCGGGTCTCCGCCGCCGACAACCCTCTCTCGGAACGAGTCTATTATTCGCTCCGCCAGAGTGCCGAAGTCCACCAGTCGCCCCAGAGTCTGCTGTTGTCGCCCACCTTCTATCGCAAGCTCCTCGACGACCTGACCGGTCCCGTACTGACTCCGCTGGGGTTCGTTCTTTGCCTGACGGGCATGATGAACCCCGCCTGGCGGCGGCACCTGGCCTGGCTGACGTCGATGGCTGTGCTCGTGGTAGCCTTGCCGGCGAAGTTCTACGACCTCCTTTATTACGACGTCGTGTTCTTGCCACCGTTGTGCATTTTGGTCGGGTTGGGATGGCAAATGGTCGCTGAACGACTTCGACCGAGTGGCACTGCCGTGGCGGGCGTACTCGCCGTTGGGCTGCTTTTGTCGCTACGATACGCGATCGGGCCGGCATTTGCCACGCCCGCGGAGGATCGGAGTGTCACCGCGGCGGCGGCCGCGTTACGCTCGTTGACCAACGTCGAAGAACCGGTCATCACAATGCATGGCTCGTGTACCGACCTGCTCTATTACTGCGACCGACCCGGCTGGGGCGTCTCGCCCGACGACCCGCGTCTGCCCGAACGGTTTGCCTTGGCCAGGCGCCACGGTACGCGGTGGTGCGTCGCCACGAACCTGGAATTGTTTGATCGCAGTCCTTTGGCGCTCGCCGAGCTGGCCGACTGGACAGTCGAACGTGAGGGGGCGGATTTCCGAATCTACAAATGTCAGTAACCACAAACAGTACGAATGGCACGGACGGCGGGTCATCGGCGGCACGCCGAAAAAAGACATAGGGCCGATGCGCGCTTTCGTTCGCGATTTACGTTCTACCATTCAGCTATACGTACGGCGAAAGGCCTGTTCGGTACGATCCCCGCGGAGCTTTGTAGCCAAAAGATGCAGAACATGCCGGATCTCGAAGAAGCAGTGCGCCTGCAATACGGCCGCACCGCGATGAGCGGTCTTTCGACCCAACAGCAGGGTGTGCGGCGGGTGGCCGAGGCCTTTGGTTATTCCGCAAATGACTTGGTGGCCGTACCCGATGAGGCGAACCTGGGGTTATCATGCGGGAACCCCATCGCCCTGGCGAGCTTACGGCCAGGTGAAACGGTGGTCGATCTGGGTTGCGGCGGCGGTTTCGACGTGCTTCTGGCGGCGGCCAAAGTCGGCCCAATCGGCAAGGTCATCGGCATCGACATGACCCCTGACATGCTCGACTTGGCGCGCCGAAATGCCGTCACGGCCGGCGCCGCCAACGTCGAGTTCCACCTGGCGAAGATCGACTCGCTGCCGCTCGCCGCGGCGAGTGTCGATTGCGTGATCAGCAACTGCGTGATCAACTTGGTAACCGACAAGGGGGCCGTTTTTCGCGAGATTGCCCGCGTGCTGAAACCGGGCGGACGGTTTGCGGCCAGCGATATCGCGCTGGTGCGGCCGTTACCCGACGAAGTGCGCGATGATCTCGCGGCCTACGTCGGCTGCATCGCCGGGGCGATCTCCATCGATGCCTACCGCGAGGGACTATATGTCGCGGGACTGAATCATGTGGACGTCATCGACACCGGCGCGGACTTGAACGCCTACAGCCTGGTCGAAGGGCAAGCCGCTTGTTGTTCGCCCGGCGTGCCGGGCGATTGCTCGCCCGGTCTGCACCAGCAATTGGCCGTGGTGCTGCGGCGGTATAACCCCAATGATTTCGCGGTCAGCGTCCTGGTTTATGCCTTGAAGGCAGGGTGAGGCACGTCAAGCGGATCCAGTCGTCCAAATCCATTTGTTTACGTATTTGCGTCTTGCCCCTGATTTTGATCTTGCGGCAAAAGGTCATTTCGGTATCATCCGCCGCAATTTCTTCTTCCCTTCGCATTGCCGGAGACATCCTCATGAACCTCGACAAGTTCATCTGCCTGGTGCTGGGACTCGTCGTGAATGTAATGTTGTGCTCGGTGGCGAACACCCAAGAACTTGAGTTGAATTCAAATTTCGACGAGACGGCCCCGGCCGCGCCTCGCGCCACAACGCCTACGACGGCGTTTTCCACGAACTTTGGTGCCGATCCGCAGACAAGTGCCGGGGATTTTCTTGAGTTTGCCGTTCCCGGCCCGACGTCGGATTTGAAGCAGGCCGTCGGCACCCAATCGTTCTGCGCGCAGTGCGACGACGGTTCGTGCGATGTCTGCCGCGGCACTTGCACCGATTGCGGCGACGGTCCGCGCCTCGGCTTCACGGCCTTTTCGGCGACCGATACGTTTCGCGGACCGCCCGAGGGTTCGTTTCAGAGCAACTTCGGCACTGTCAACGGCCTGAACGCGGCGATCCCGTTGGTCGAACGCTGGGGCCTTGGTTGGCAGTTGGGGGCCAGCTACGGCTTGTACGACTTCAGCGGCCGGTCGTCCTCGGCGCCGCAACTCTCGGGCGCCCAACAACAGTTCTTCGTCACCACCGGTTTCTTTCGCCGCGCGCAAGTGGGACAGCGGGCCAGCTTCGGCCTGGTCCACGACTGGATGATCAACGACAACTACGGCCAATACGGGCTGTCGCCGACCTTGAGCCAATGGCGCGGGCAATTCGAATGGGCTTTCAGCGGGAGCAACTCGCTGGGCGTCTGGGGCACGGTCCATGACAATACTTACATCGGCGATCGTCCCGACAACCACAACCAGTTCCGGGCGATCAACCAGATCAACGCCTTCTGGCACCACAAGTTCGAGCTAGGCGCCGACACCTGGCTCTACGCCGGGTTACCCGACGCGAAGCGGCTCGTCGGCAGCGGACTGGCGGGCTCGGTGATCTTGGGAATGTCAGCGCAGGTGCCGCTGAACGATCAGTTATCGCTCTACACCAATGCGATGTACATGGCCGCCAACGCGCACCCCGGGCCGAACGGCTCGACTCAGGACGCCTACAACGTAAGCGTGGGGTTGGCCTGGTACCCGGGCCGCAACGCCCGTACCAAGACCGTCAACGGCGCCCGCTGGCTCCCCTACATGCCGCTTGGCAACAACGGCAACTTCCTGGTGGATGCGAGCCACTTTCAGTGAAAGCACGCACGAGGACGACCCTGGGAATCTTTGTGACGTGCCTGCTGGTGTACCACGCCACGGGCCGTGCCCAGGGTGAGGCGGACACTGTGGCCGCTCCGTACACGGCCTTCTCGATGGTTCGACACGGCTCGCTGGATCTTCGCTATTATCCCCTGCTGCGCCCTCATTTGGGCCGCGTGATACGCGAGCTTGCCGATGGCTCCTGGATTTCCGAGCGGCCCCCGGGAAGCGCCCTCATGGCGGTGCCTTTCATGGCCCCATTCGCGGCGCTTGGGGAACAACCACCCACGGACATCCGCATGGACCATCTAGGCAAGCTTGCCGGCGCGTGCTCCGTGGCCGCGGCCGCCGTCTTGATGTTCGTGATTTGCCTGCGTTTGGTTCCGTCCGCCGCCTGGCCGGTGACGGTGTTGTTCGCCTTCGGGACCTGTATGTGCAGCGTGGCTAGCCAGGCACTCTGGATGCACGGACCGGCGACGTTGTGGTTGTGTTGCGCATTGTACTTTCTCTCGCGCGCGAACGGCTATGTTCCGAGTTGCCGCGTGGCGGCGGGGCTAGCGCTGGGGCTTGCCGTCTTGACACGCCCTACGGTGGGTTTGTTCGCCCTTGCCACGGCCGGCGCGCTGGTCGCCGAGAGGCGTTGGCGGGGGCTGCTTTGGCTGGTCCTGGGAGGGGCCGTGCCCGCGGGCATGCTTTGCCTGCTCAACTGGGTCTATTTCGGTGATGTCGTTCGTGGTGCCTATGCCACCGACAACTGGAGTCATTCTCCGCCGCTGTGGCTGGGTTTGAGCGGTCTGTTGGTCGCACCGTCGCGCGGGGTGCTGGTCTATTCGCCGGCACTGCTCCTCGTGTTGCCTGGCACCATCAGGCTCATCCGCGAGCGCGATGACGCATGGGGAGGCCTGCGCGGCGTACTCGTGGCTTGGGCGATCGCCGCAGGTGCCACAGTCGTTTTCTATGCGCGGTGGCACGACTGGCGCGGCGGCTATTGTTATGGGCCTCGATTTCTCTGCGAGACGATGCCCGTACTGTGCTTGTTGTTTGGAATCGGGTATGCCGGCCTTCGCTTTGGTTGGCAACGGCGGATCGCGGTCGGTTTGGTCGCCTTGTCCGTGGCCGTCCACCTGTTGGGCATTTTCGGCCATAGCGGACACAGCGACTGGAACATGCGTCATGACCTGTCCGACGACGGGCGCTGCCTGTTCGCGGTCGAAGATACTCAAATCGAGGCCCATGCTCGCGCCATGGCACGGAAGTTGACGCTTTCGCGATAACTGCGCTTCGAGCTGGCTGCTGGTGCTGGCGCTGCTGGGTGGCGAAAGGACCCTGAGTCTCGCTCGTCGGCGGCGCCCTGGCGCCCTGGGGGCGAAACTCGGTGTCTTGGCGCTCGTCAATTTCGCCGACTTGAGCCGATTTCCGCTTCCAGGAATCAGGGTATTTTATGTCCCCTGGATGACCGTGGTCTACGCATTGGGGCTGGCAGCCGCGGTCGGGTTGGCCAGCGGGCTCGTGCCCGCTTGGCGAAGCTGCGGGGTTTCTAGCCTCGGTGGCAGTTCAAGGTGAGTTGCAGTACTAGCGAACTCCCCGCAAACAATCGCAAGACCGTGTCTTTCACCGAAAAAGCACGCACCAGCGAGACTGCGCCGCTCGCACATGCGTCTGAGTATCTGGGGAGATGAGCCGACCTGGACAAAAGGATGTAATGCGAGTTTTCCGGTAACAATGAGTTTAACGATTGCGGGAAGTATAGCCGAATAATGAAGAGCCAGAAGTCGTGATAGGTTTTCCCGACTGGATTTGAGCTACTGCCAGCATCCGGTGAAGTCATCCCTTTCGGAGTGACCTTGGCTCCGGCGGCATCTGAAGAGGATTTAGGCTCACCCAATGTTCACACGGCACCTTGTTGCCGCCCTGGTGGCGGCTGGACTGCTCATCGGTGGTTCCCGAGTGGTTGCGCAGCCGCCAAACTTCCAGGACGAAGTTCGCGGGGCCAAGCCAGATCGGAGATCAGGCCAGCTTTCTTTTGTCAGCCATGAAGCCACCATCGACGAGTCACCGGCCAGCGATGTAGCCACCATTGAGGAGTCACCGGCTTTCCTGTCGCAGCCTGCTCCATCGAGGCGTTCGAGTTACCCAGGGGGGGCAATTCCTCCCTGGCAGCAG
>DATLQY010000730.1:0-3961 GCA_035534975.1 Pirellulales bacterium | reverse complement strand
CGTACGAGATTCGGTTCGACGGTTCTTCGCTAACCTCGTTGTCGTGCGTGACCTCGCGAGCACCAGGCGGAGTCGCAAGGTTCCGGAATTGATCGAACCAGAAGATTCCAGGCAGCCGCTGGAACAAGTCCCTTGCTGATGGGTCCGTCCGGAGCAACGTTGCGGCGTATGACCTCCCGCCGAAGAGATATTGCTCATTGGGATTTCCCGTCGAAAACCGCTCTCCCTCCAAACGGAGTTGCACGCGGTTCGTGTGCGGCGGTTCCACGAATGAAGGGCGCCCGTTGAAATCTCTCTGGCTGTCGTACCAGCGACGAGCCGCCTCCTGGGTAGCGACAATCTCATCGTCAGTGAACTCCACGTCAAGTTCGATCAAGGGGCGTCCCCATCGCCGGAAACGCCCCGGGACCCAACCTAGCCAATCGAACTCCTCAACGCTGTGCGACTTATGCGCAACGAGCGAGAGGCAGAGTGCAATGGCCTGGAGGACGGTCGTCTTGCCGGTCCCGTTGTCTCCCAGCAGCAGGAATTGGTCGGCAACCTCGTCCGTGGCGGCGTTCTTCAAGTCAAGCGTGAAGTCGCGAAACTTCTTGAATTGGTGAATTGAAACGGTCGCGATTTTCATTGAGATGCGGCTCCCGAGGCTCCCTGGCGGTGATCAACCATGTTAACCCGGCGGACTTGTTGGGCGAAAGAGCATGTCGGCCATAAACAGAACTAACATCCCGGCACGTGGTTGCGAGTCCGCCGCGGCATGGATGGTCGCGATCACGGCACCAGATCGTCGAGACTGAACCACACGTGCCGAACCTTCTGCCGCTTCCACGTGTAGGTCATGTGCAGGGAGCCATCGGCGGCCTGGATCACGGCGGGGTACGAATACTCGCCCGCGGCGTCCTCAAGCACATGGATGGTCTTCCAGGTCGCGCCGTCGTCGGCACTCAGCGCCAAGACCAGGGGCGTACGGCCGATGTGCGTGGGATTGTAGACCAGGGCGTGCCGGCCGTCGGCCATCGTGACGGCGTCGATTCCCGAATTCGGGTTCGGCAGGTCCTTGATCGCTTCGGCCGGCGACCAGGTACACCCCGCGTCGAGGCTGGTGGAGCGGCAGATCTGGCCGATGCGGCGCGTGCTTCGGGCAAGCATGAAAAGCGAGCCGTCGGTGCGGCGCAAGATCGACGGCTGGATGATCCCCTCGGCGTGCTCGGGATGAAAGATCGGCCCGTGCTTCGTCCAGGTTTTTCCGCCGTCGCCGCTGCGTTCGACCCAGCAAGCCCAGGCGCGATACGACTCGACCGACGTGGGGGCCAGAATCGTGCCGTCGTCGAGCTCGAGCGGCTTGTTCTTGATCGGCCCCAGCAGGCCGGCGGGCAAGATGCGCGACACGCCGAATGTATGGCCGCCGTCGGCACTCGTGCGAACGAAGCCCGACCAGGTGTCGGGGCTGGGGCCGGCCTTGTAATAAAGCTGGATCTCGCCGCTCTTGCGGCGGCGGAACAGTACGGGGTTCCAGCAGGGTTTTCCCGGCTCATCGGCGATCTTTTCAGGTTCCGACCAGCGACCGTCGTACCGCGAAAGCCAAATCGCCACGTCGTCGGCGCCTTCGCGCGAGCCACCGAACCAGGCCGCCAGAAACCGGCCCGGCTCGGCCTCGACGATCGTCGAAGCATGGCAACTGGGAAAGGGGGCCTTCTCGTAGATGAATTCAGCGGTCATGGAGCTTGACTTGAGCTTGGTTGTGGTCACCCAACTTGCGGTTCCGGTCCTTCACCGGCGCCCAGCGGAGCCTCATGGGCCATGCGATCGAGTTCAGACGGTGTCGCCACGTCACGGAAGCCAAGCCAGAATAGCACGAGGGTGACCGCGGCGGCGATCGCGGGCCAGAGCCAAATGTGGTACCAATCGTACGACTGGGCACGGATCCACTCTGCTCGTGAAACACGCGAATCGTGATCCGTGTCGGCTTGCCTCAAGGCCGTTTCCAAGTCGGCCATCGAGTAAGTTGCCTTCCGGTCAGTATCGACGTACAACTCCGGCAACCGCGCGGGCAAGCGCGCTTCGAGCACACGGTCGTCAATCGGCAAGCGATCGTCCGCCTTGAGCCCAAGGACCTTTGCCAGGCCGCTAGCGCCCGTCGGGTCCCAGTCGGGAAGCAGCGTCGTGACGGGGTTGCCGTCCTTATCCAGGACCGCTCGCCCGTCGTCGTCGACGGTCGCGACCTTGACCGGGGCGTAGTGGTCCCGTGTAAAGCCCGCCGCGTAGGCGCCTACGAACATGCCCAAGCCCAGCGTGACGAAGGCGATGAAACTCTGCGCGCTGGCTCGCTGTGTTTCATCGGCCTTGGTGTCGACGTAAATCTGACTGGCCACGAAGAAGAAATCGTAACAGATGCCGTGTAACAGCAATCCCACGACGGCCAACGGAAAGCTCAGACTACCGAAGCAAAAATAACGCAGCACCCAGGCCAGCATTCCGACGGCCAACATCCGCTTGACGCCAAGCGACGCGATGAAAAACGGCATGGCCGCCATGAAGAAGACTTCCGACATCTGGCCTGTCGTTTGCAGCGCCGTCGGCGGCCAAGGCGCCTTGGTTTCATTCAAGAACAAATTGGCGAGGTTGTAGTAGAATGCCAGGGGAATGCAGATCAGGAATGAAGCCACGGTGAACACCAGGAACGAACGATTGGCCAGTAAACCGAGAATGCTCTTCCGGTCGCGTTGCCGCCCGCTTTCGCTGCGCGGGGTTTCGCCACCCGCCTTTTTGGGAGGAGTGTAGGGAAGCGTGAAGCAGAACAGGCCCAAAATGGCCGACGAAACCGCCGCCATCACGATGAAGTTGTTTGCCTGGAAGAACCCACTATCACCGGGAATGATCGACGTGATCAGCGTATGGATCTTGCCGCCGGGCTTGGCTTTGAGAACGAACCCGACGACCAGGCCGGCCACGATCCAGCCCAGCGTGCCGAACACGCGGATGATCGGAAACTCCTTTTCCGGATCTTTGATGTTCTCGAAACTGATCGAATTCGTCAGCGCGAGCGTCGGCATGTAGAACAGGGCGTAGGCGACCATCACCGGGTAGAGTACGTTGAACTCTCCATCGATCGCCGGGTAAGAATCGACGATTTGCCGCGTGCAAGCCGCGCAACCCAGCAGGCCGGCCCCGACCAGGTGCAACAGGGCGAGGATTTTTTCGGTGGAAAACAGCCGGTCCGCGAGGTAGCCCATGAACAACGGCGTGATCATCGCCGCGATCGCAGTCGAAGAGTAGACTGACCCGATCTGGACGCCGCTGAATCCAAGCTCGCTCCCCATGTAGCCGCCGATCTCAACCCCCCACGAACCCCAGACGAAGTACTGCAGAAACATCATCATGGACAGCCGAGCACGGACCGAACTCATTGCGAACACCTCGCGGTTGCGGCGATCGAATTGCGGTGATTGATCGGACAAATCGGCTTGCCTGATCGGACGGTTGGGCTACGAGATTCTCATCTTCGCCAAGCCCTTTCGCAAGGGTCGATAAAAAACAACGACCCGCCAAAAGGCTCAGACAAGTTTCGGCGGCCAAGATTGCCCTGTCGCTGCCTTTGGCAGCGACAATGCAATCGGGTGGGGGAGGAAAAAAGTTGGGCCCGTGGATTGTAGCTGCCAGCGTGAAGCTCCACCGGGCAAGAGGGTGGCATCCTTTGATCGACCCTAGTCGTTTGAGCGGGCCGTCGATAAAAAAAGGACTTGCGGTTTTCGCAAGTCCTTGATGAAGTGGAGGATAGGGGACTTGAACCCCTGACCTTCTGGCTGCCAGGCACCAGCGGGATGCCGGCGGCCAACCTCTTCCATACTCTGACTTCCGCCGCAAAACGTTGCGTAGCCTAACCTTCATTGAGCGCCATCCGTGTGAATGGAACTGACCGGAAACGCCCTTTTCGGGTCACCTTGGGACAGATTTCCGGGTCAAT
>DATLQY010000729.1:0-2072 GCA_035534975.1 Pirellulales bacterium | reverse complement strand
AGCAGCCTGGCGGCGTGCGCCACGTTGCCGTGTGTTCGTTCGAGGGCTTCATGCAAGAGGCACCGTTCAAGCCGGTCGACGAGCCGCTCGTGGGCTTGCGGCCCTCTGTACGTGCTCAAGTAGCTCCGTGCCAGGGCCTGGATCGCCTCATCCGATGCGCCGGGCGCCGCGCCGTCGGGGGCGCTGTCGGCCAGCGCCGCCCGCAGGTCGTCGGCCTGGATGGCGTGGTCGCCCGTGAAGATCAGCGTGCGGTGGATACAATGTTCCAGCTCACGGACGTTGCCCGGCCAGGAATGCCCCTCGATCAAGGCCATCGCGTCATCGGCCAACTGCGGCTTGGGGAGCTGCAGCTCGCGTGCGAACCGGTCGAGAAAGAACTTCGCCAGACGTGGAATGTCCTCGCGCCGGTCCCTCAACGGCGGGAGACGGATCGTCACGACGTTGAGCCGATGGTAGAGGTCTTCGCGGAAGCTCCCCGCCGTGATCGCCTCTTCCAGATTTCGGTTCGTGGCGGCCAGGATACGAACGTCGACCTGAATCGCCTCGTTTCCGCCGACGCGTTGCAACGTCCGCTCTTGCAAGACCCGCAGCAACTTGCCCTGCACTCCCAGCGGGATGTCGCCGATTTCGTCCAGGAACACGGTGCCGCGGTCGGCCTGTTCGAGCTGGCCAATCCGACGCAGATGGGCGCCGGTGAACGACCCGCGTTCATGTCCGAACAACTCGGCCTCCAATAATGCTTCGGGAATGGCGACGCAGTTGACGATGTGCATCGGCGTGGTGTTGCGTTGGCTGTGTTGGTAAACGGCCCTCGCCACCAACTCCTTACCCGTCCCTGATTCGCCGCGGATCAAGACGCTGGCGTTCGTCGCGGCAACCCTCCCAATCGCCTTGTAGACCACCTGCATGGCCTGGCTTTGTCCGATGATCGCATCGCCTGCCGGGTTCGAATCGATGGGGTCGAGGGCCACCTCCCGGTCCATGATTCGAGCGCCGGCCAGCGCCCGGTCGACGATCCGAAGCATTCCCTCGGGATCGAACGGCTTGAGTTGGTAATCGAACGCGCCCCGCTTGGTGGCTTCGATGGCGGTGTCCATCGTTCCCTGTCCGGTCATCACGATCACCGGCAGCCTGGGGTGCAATTCCTTGATCCTCGCCAACAGGTCCAAACCGTTCATGCCGGGCATGCACACGTCAAGCACCACCACATCGGCGCGCTCCCGGTCGAGCAAGGCCAGCGCGGCCTCCCCGCTGCGCGCGGCGACGATCGCGTACCCCTGCACCGCAAGCAACCTTTCGAACGCCGCCAACACATTAGCTTCGTCGTCGACGACCAGCACTTTATTCATGAGGTTCCACCTTCGCCACGGGGATGTAGACCTCGAAACACGTGCCCTCGGGCGACGTCGATTCCAGCAGGAGCCGTCCGCCGTGCCGCGCCATGATGCTGGCGGCGATGCAAAGGCCCAATCCGGTGCCTTGTTCCTTCGTGGTGAAGAACGGCTCGAAGATCCTCCCGGTGACGTCCGGCGGAATGCCCCGCCCGGAGTCGGCCACCCTGACGACGACCACTTCCGTCCCGTTATCCAAAGTCCGGTCGGACGAGATTCGGATTTCGCCCCCTCGGTCCAGCGATTCGACGGCGTTATCGAACAGGTTGATCAACACTTGCTTGATCTGATCGGCATCCGCCATGACGAGCGGGAGGCCCGGCGAGGGTTGCCGCGACAGGTGAACCTGGCGTTCGATGATGCGATGGCCCAACAGCTCCAGGCTCTTGTCCAGCAATTCCTCGACATCGTGCGGCTGGAGTTTCAATTCCGGCGGGCGGGAGAAATCGAGGAAGTTCCGCACCACGCTCTCCAACCGTGAAAGCTCGCCGGCGACGACGTCGAAAGCGTCGTTGATGTCTGGCGCGGCGCTGATCGCGCTACGGATCCAAAACAACCACATCTTGATCGACGTCAAAGGATTGCGAATCTCATGGGCCACGCTCGCCGCCAGCTTGCCGACGGAGGCCAGCTTCTCGGCATGGATCAGTTGCTCGCGGCTGCGTTCCAGCGTCGAGCGCG
>DATLQY010000728.1:0-11445 GCA_035534975.1 Pirellulales bacterium | reverse complement strand
CCCATCGCCTGTTCGGTGAAGGCGTCGAGGCCCGTCATCGTTGACGTTTGATCGATCTCCCGCCGGATGACGTCGAAACTCTTGAGCAGCAATTTCCGGTCGGTCAGGCGTTCAAGAGTCACGCCGTTGAGGATCATGTCGTCGCGCGTTTCGCTCATTGGCCGGAACGGGGAATGCGCGGTCCCGAGAAATCCCGGACCCGGTTCGTTGTAGGGACCGTGAGTGCAGGTGTAGCACAGGCTGACATACGGCGGAGATTCCAGACGCGCCGGACCTTGCACCTTCGACACCATCGTCCCGAACTGCGGCCAGCCGCCCGACGCCTTTTGCTTCTTCGGATCGTGGCCGTTGAAGACCTGGATCGCATCGTGATCGTGTTGACTGCCGACCAGCGAGCGAATCACCGTCAACTTGTCGGCCAGCATTGCGAGGCGGGGAAATGCCTCGCAGATTTCGAATCCGGGGACCTTGGTCGCGATCGGCCGCCACGGCCCGGCGATTTCCTTCGGCGCTTCCGGCTTGAGATCGAACATATCCTGGTGCGGCGGTCCGCCGACCAGGTAAATCATGATCACCGATTTCGGCGATTTACGGCCCGACGACGATTCCGCACGAAGGAGATCGGGCAAGGTCCACCCGCCGACCGTCCCCATCGCGGCGAGCGTGCCGATCCTCAGGACGTCGCGACGCGAGACGCCGTCGCAGAAATCACGAGTGGAATGCCGTCGCCCCGCAATCGTCAACATGCTCAAACTCCCGTAGTCGGCGATGTTCCATGTGTCGTCGTCGAGGAACTTCTTTGTACCAACAAATCGGCATGGTTACCATTCTGGTTTTACGAAAATGCAGTTTGTCATCCACGGCCTGGCGGCAGGCTCCTCAGTTCAATGCAAGCGTGTGACGAGGCCGGCGGAGATGCCGAATGTGCGGGTCGTGTCGCGACCGGTCTCACCGGCGGCCAGTGGTAGCCTCGGCACTCCGTGACGGGGAGCGGCCGCCTTGGCGATCACACGTGCCGGCCAGGCGCAATCTGGCTGAAACCTGCCCTGGGCGTGCGACACCGCTGGGTCTTTGCCATAGGCAATGGCAACCTCCGTCACGGAGTGCCGGAGCTACTTCCATTGAGGCAGGACATGGACACCAGCTTGCGTCTTCTTGATTTGACGGAGACCATCATTACTGATCAAGGGCTGGCCACTGTCGCCAAACTGACTCAGTTGGAAGAATGGCACCTTGATTGGACCAACATCGGTGACGCCGGGCATTCGGCCGCAATCAAAATGGGAAAACCGGCGAGGCTAACGACAAAGGCGCAGGAATTGGCCCACGGATAGCGTGGCAATACCACGGATAAAGAACGAAATCGTAACCGTCGCGAGCCATCCGTGGTATTGCCACGCCATCCGTGGGTATTTTGCCAATGCCGCCTCGCACGCGATCCCATCACGCTCATCGTCAATCCCACCAAAGGAAAACGTGGCTTTCGGCGGTGCCGTCGCCCGGCTTTTCTCCTTCGCGTTGGATCTCTTTCGCACAGAGCTGCCATACGCCGCCACGCCTCGACTTCTCGCTGGGCAGAGTCACGACCAATGCGTCTGCGTAGACTTCATCGCCGTCGTCCCGGATCGCCTCTTCCGGTACGATCACTCGCAGCGCGCCCTGGTCGTAGAGCTGGCGGACGAATTTTATCGCGTCTTGCGTGGTGGGAAAGCGATTCGAAGCGAGTGCCGATTCGTTCGTACTCTTCCGCAGCCAGGTCAGTGCCTCTGGCCCTGTCAGTGCCTGCACCTTCCGGGCATCCTCCGAGTCCAAAACATCTTCGACGTAGTATGTCCCCAACAGCAACGCGCCAGCGACCACACCGATAACGATTTTTGAGCCCATAGCTTGATCCTCAATAATGAAGCTAATCGACTGACGGAAATCACATCTCACCTTGCCGCGGCCAAGGCGAAGCGTACAACAAGTCTATCTCATGGCAACGACCCTGGGGCTGTGCCAGCGGCCATCGTCGTAACCCTGGGCCGCGAATGGACTATTCGTCGATTTTCTTCCGGTCTCGCTTCACCTCAAAAGTAAGATCGCCCGGGTCATTGGCCGTCAACCAAAAGCGCGTTTCGTCGGGCGTGTTCGGCGGCAAACGGTAGGCGTCGGCCAGGTCGTCTGCCGTCACCGGCTCCCCGGCCGCGCGGATCTGCGCCAGTTTGGCCTGCACGTCGCGACTGACCCCGTTTGACCAAATCAAGAGCGCCACCACCGCGAAAAGCAGCGGCAGGGCCAAAATGACGAATCCCCAACCGAAACAACCGAGTCGCGGCAGACGCCGTTTCGACGGTGATTCGTCGTTCATGCGTTCGTGCTCGACGTATGAGGATGAAGGAGCAACGTGACAGAACTGACCCGCCGGCGGTACAATCGCGATTGTAGCAAACCATGTCCCTGGGAGCGATCTGGCGCCCATTTCGTCTCTCGACCCAAGGATGGGCTTTCCCTCTATTAACTTCCCCGCCCCAATCTACTATGTAAGCTGGGCAATGAAGCGTTTTCGGTGAAACCTTTTTGCCTTCTGGTGCGTCTTATCTAACAAGTAGTTCCGCGCGCAATCCGTCTACCCGCCGCGTGCCGGTGACGGCCTTTCGACCCCAATTCAGGAGCTCTGGCATGAAATCCGATCGGCGAATCGCGGCTTTGACCTTGGGGCTTTCCTTCTGGCTGCTTGCGTCGGCGCACGCCCAGCTTAAGCCCGCCAGGCCCGCAAAAGACGATCGGAAGAACGACGCCGGCCCGAAATCGCTGCCTGCCGAGCCGAACGTGCCTGCGGCCGTCAAGAAGCTGATGCAGGACCGCAAGTACGCCGAAGCGGCCAAGGCGATCGAACAGGCGGCCAGGCAGAAGGATGCTTCTCGCGATTGGCTCGCCTACCTCAAGGGCCGCGCACTGCACCTGGCCGGCCAGTACGACGACGCGGTGGCCGCCTACGAGGCGCTGGAGAAGGAGTTCCCCAAGAGTCCCTGGCTCCGCAGGGCCCGCTTCGGCCGCGCCGTATCGCTGGCGCGCAAGGGCGATTTCGAAGCGGCCGAACAAATCTACCGGCAAGAGGCCGCCTCGCTCTTGTCGCTTGACCGCAAGCAAGAGATCGCCGACATCTACCTGGAATTCGCCGAGGCCTATTTCAAGCCGGCCGATGAACGCCAGCCGCCCGATTTTGCCAAGGCCCTGGAGTTCTACAACAAGGCCCTGGAAGTCGGACCCAATCCCGAAAAACGAGCCGAGGTCGAGCTTCTCGTTGCCCGCTGTTTCCAATCGCTGGGCAACCTACAGGAGGCCGCCAACCGCTATACACAGTTCAGCAAGGACCACGCGACGCACGCGCTCGACGTCGAAGCCCGCTATCTCTTGGGCGAGTGCCAATTGGGCCTGGGCCAGCCCGAGGACGCTCGCCGCACCTGGCAGGACCTGCTGGCCGCGTACCCCGACGACAAATCGCCCCGGATCGCCGAGGCGACCTTCAACCTCTCGCAGACGTACAACCTGCCGGCGCCGCAGACCGACGACGAACTGGGCCTGGGCGTGGCTTCGCTCGAAGCCTTCCTCAAGCGTTACCCCGACCACAAGTTGGCCAGCGCGGCCCATCTACGGATCGCGTCCAGCTATGTTCACCGCGGCCGGTTCGACGACGCGGTAAAGACCATCGGCCGCTTCCTGGCCGACGAGCGTTACGCTCAGACCGACGAGGTGCCCGATGCCCGCGTGCTCTTGGGCCGCTCGTACCAGTTGCAGAAAAAGTTCACCGAGGCATTGGAAGCCTGGCGCGACTACCTGGCAAAGCACCCGGCGCACCACGCCTGGAGCGACGTGCAGCGCGAGATCGTCAATACCGAGTTCCTGCTGGGCTACGAAGCCCGCGAGGCGAAACGCTACGGCGAGGCCCGCAAGCTCTGGACCGAGTTCCAGCAGAAATACCCGCTCGACGGCCGCAACGCGTCGATCCTCTACGAGTTCGGCCGGATGGCGTTCAAAGAGGAGAAGTACGACGACGCCCTGGCCGAGTGGCGACGGTTGGTGTCGAAGTACCCCGGCACGAACGAGTCGTCGCAGGCCCAGTTCATGATTGGCGTCACGCTCGAAGAAAAACTCGGCAAGCTTGATGAGGCGCTCAAGGAATACCGCAAGGTGACCTGGGGCAACCATGCCGCCGCGGCCCAGCAGCGGATTCATCGGCTTACGGAAAAGGCCCTGACCATCGCCACCGAGCGGGCTTACCGCACGAACGAAACGCCCAAGATCAAGCTGGTCTCGCGGAACATCGAGAAAGTGACCGTGCGCGCGTATTCAGTCGATCTGGAAACCTATTTCCGCAAGATGCACCTGGCCGGCGGCGTCGAAGGGCTCGACATCGCGCTGATCGACCCCGACAAGTCGTTAGAGTTCGAAGTGCCCAAGTACGCCGAGTACCAGCAGCTCGAAAACGAAATCGAGGTCCCGCTCCCGGACGAGGGGCGCTCGGGCGTGATGGCCGTCACCGTCAGCGGCAAGACGTTGGAGGCCACGACGCTCGTGGTCCAGAGCGATCTGGACGTGATCGTGAAAAGCTCGCGCGACGAGGTGTTCGTGTTCGCCGAGAACCTGCGCACGAAGAAGCCCTGGTCCAACGCACGGCTCTTGATTTCCAACGGCCAGCAGGTCTTTGCCGAGGCGGCCACCGGCGACGACGGCGTGTTCCAGAAGAGCTACGACGAGTTGAAGAGCGCCGCCGACGTGCGCGTGTTCGCCATTGCCGATCGCGACGTGGCCTCGAACGTGGTCGGGCTCGAGGGGGTGGGCGTGTCGGTCGGCCTGACCGAGCGGGGCTACATCTACACCGACCGGCCCGCCTACCGCGCCGGACAGATGGTCCACGTCCGTGGAGTCGTTCGAACGGTCAAGGCCGACCAATTCGAGATCGAGACGGGCAAGAAGTACCACCTGGAAGTTTTCGACGGCCGCAACCGGCTGATCCGCCAGGACGAAGTGGCGCTGGGCGACTTTGGCAGTTTTCACTCCCATTTCATGCTGCCGGCCACGAGCACTCCGGGCGGTTACCGCGTCCAGGTGCGCGACGACGACGGCCACGCCTACCAGGGCGAGTTCGCCGTCCACGAATACCAACTGGAGCCGGTCAAGCTGGCAATCGACACCGAGCGGAAAGTCTTCTACCGGGGCGAGGAGATCGAAGGCAAGATCACGGCGAAGTTCTACTACGGCGCGCCCTTGGCCGGACGCGAGGTGCGTTACTCGCTGGCCGGCGGTCGCACCTATACGGGCAAGACCGACGAGCACGGCGAACTGGCGTTCAAGCTCCCCACGCGCGAGTTTCGCGAGGCGCAAGCGTTGCCGTTCGTCGTGTCGCTGGCCGAGCGCGGCTTACAGACCTCGGTGAATTTCTTCCTGGCGACGCAGGGTTATTCGCTCAACGTTGGCACGGTGCGGCCGGTTTACGTGGCCGGCGAGACGTTCGAGGTGGCCGTCACGGCGACCGATGCCGAAGGGAAGCCGACGGCCCAGAAGCTCGCGCTGCACGTCATGGAGCAGACCACGGTCGATGGCAAAGTGGGCGAGCGCGAAGTGGAACAGCACGAATTGGCCACCGACGAGAAGCTCGGCCGCGCCCGTGTGACGCTGCGATTGGAAAAAGGGGGCCGGTACGCGCTACGAATTCAGGGCACCGACCGCTTCGAGAATCCGATCTCGGCCACGCACGCCGTGCAGGTCTCCGACGAGAGCGACCGGGTGCGGCTGCGCATTCTGGCCGACCGGCACACGTTCAAGGTTGGCGACACGACCACGGTGCAATTGCACTGGCGCGAAGCGCCGGCGTTGGCCCTGGTCACGTTCCAGGGGGCCAAGGTGCTCGACTACCAGCTCGTCGCCTTGAAAGAAGGCGCCAACGAGCTCGAAATCCCATTCGACGCGAAGTTGGCGCCGAACTTCGAGCTGGCGGTGGCCGTGATGAGCGACGCCGATCTGCCCAAAGATCCTGAGGCGGCGGCCTCGTTCAGCCGTTTCCACGAAGCATCGAGTCCCTTCACGGTCGAACGCGACTTGCGGTTGGCGATCGAGACCAAGCGCAAGGGGGGTGAGGGACCGTCGCGGCCGGGCGACGAAATGGACGTCACGATCACCGCCACCGATCCGCAGGGCAAACCGGCTGCCGCGGAGGTGAGTTTGGCACTGGTCGAGCAGGCACTGGTCGAGATGTTCGGCTCAAACGTGACCCCGATCCAGGACTTTTTCCGTGGGCAGACCCGAGCGCCTGCCGTGCGAACCGTTTCGAGCGTGACGTTCGCCTACCATCCCGCCACACAGCCGATCGACCCCAAGCTCTTGGCCGAGAAAGACCGGCTGGAAGTCGCGGCGGAAGAGGCGGAACGGTTGAAACTTCGAGTAGGAAGGATCGTGGGCACAGGCGCCACGGGGCAAGGAGCAATCGCAGATGGATCCGGTGGCATGGGTGGCGGACAGCACAATGGACAACAGGCCAATGTCAACGGGATAGATTTTGACGAACTGGACGATCTCATTACGACGACCATCGATGGCGAGATCAACGGATACCAAAACAACTTGGGCCTAGTGATTTCGCAAACGCAGGAGGTCAATGAGGCGTTTGCCGCTGGCTTCCTCGCACCGGAGGGAGCCGACAAATCGGGCGCGGCTGATCTCGATGTCGCGATGGAAGGGGAAGAATTCCCGTCGGACGTTCCGCAATTCGGCGGATATGAGGCTCCAAAGGACAGAGAAACACGTCTCGCACGCAGCAAGCGGCGGCGCCACCCAAACGGTTCCCAATCTGGACGGACCGTTGCCAATGAAAAGCTCCGCGAAGTCGATATGAGCGCCATACCTTTCGACGACAGGGAGGATACGGTTTACGCGGTTGCCGACCTGGTACTGACGGAGACGCTTGCATTTCATGACCGGGGAGAAGCGGCGGCATTTTCGCCTCAGCAACTGTTCGAGCGGTCCAATTGGCGAGACTACGGGGAATTCTTCTGTGTCCTCTCCGCCAGCGGCACACAGAACAACCTCAAGCTCGGTAACGAGCTCGACGAGAAATCGGCCGTCGCGCTCGCCGGCAAGCTGGCCGAGCAGGGCGCCGTGTTGCTGCCGGCCGCGGCCGCGCAGGAAACCGCCTACTGGAACCCGGCCATCGTCACCGACGAAAAGGGCCAGGCCACGGTCACGATCACGCTCCCCGAACGGACCACCGCCTGGAAGCTCCTGGCCAAGGGCGTGACGACCGAAACTCTGTCCGGCGAGGCCGAGAGTGAGTTGATTGTCAAGAAAGATCTGTTCGGCGAATTGAAGCTGCCGCTGGCCTTCACCGACGGTGACGAGGCCGAGATCCTGGCCAGCGTCCACAACGACGCCGTCGAGAAGGGACCGATCGAGGTCACGCTCAAGACCACGATCGGCGGCAAGACGGTCGAGGAAACGAAGACGCTCGATGCTGGCAAGGGAATCCACGAGATGACCTTCAAGACGGCGCTCAAGCTGCCTGAAGACAAGCAGGCCGACGGCGGGGAAGCCGGTCGCGCGCAGGCGTCGTTCGAGTTGACCGTGACGGCGGGCGAGCTCTCCGACGTGGTGCGCCGGGCGATTCCCTTGGAACCGTACGGTATGCCGGTCTACGCGACGGCCGGCGGCTCGGCCTCCAGCGACATGACCGTCTGGATCGCGCAGCCCGCCGCCGGAAACGCCGCGCAGCCCGCCGCCGGAAACACCGCGCAGCCCGCCGCCGGAAACACCGCGCCGGCCGATATGCCGTTGGTCCAGCCGTCGCTGGAGGTGATCGTCGGCCCCAACGTCGAGCGCAGCCTGCTCGACGTGCTGTTGGCCCCGTCGCCGCGCTGCCAGCTCGACTCGCTGCGGATCGCCTCGGGGCTCGACAGCGCGACAAGCGACCTGATGGCCGCCGTCGCAATCCAAAAGCTCTTGGGCACGACCCGACAGGCAGGCTCGGCGCAGGCCGAAGCGATCGACCTGCGGATTCGCGCCACGATCAGCTTGCTCGTTTCATCGCAGGCCGACGACGGCGGCTGGAGCTGGACCGGCCGCGGCGGACCTGGAAACAAGAGTGCCAGCAACCGCTACACGTCGTCCCGAGTCGTCTGGGCCTTGAGCCTGGCTCGCGCGGGCGGCTACAAGCTGCCCGACGAGGTTTTCGAGAAGGCACTGGCCTACCTCAACGGCCAGGTCGCGGCCACGGCCGACGGCGACTACGACAGCAAGGCAATTCTGCTGCAAGGGCTGGCCGCCGCCGGCCGCGGCGACTTCACGCTCGCCAACCGGCTCTACCGCAACCGGCCGAGCTTGTCGAACGCGGCCCTGGCGCACCTCGCCCTGGCCTTGGCGCAGATGGACCGCCAGCCCATGGCGGGCGAGATCCTCGACGTGCTGGCCAAGCGCAACCTCGACGACGCCGCCCCCAAGCGCACGGCGGCCATGGCCTCGCTCCCCTGGAGCGAAGCGGCGGCCGAGCTGCGGGCGTTGTACCTTTTGGCCCAGGAGAAGGTCGCCCCCGAGGCGGCCAAGACCAAACAACTGGTCGAATGGCTGATGTCGAACCGCGCCGGCTTTCGCTGGTCGCCCGACAAGGCCACCGGTCCGGCCACGCTGGCCCTGGGCGAATGGTTCGCCAAGACCCGTTTCGAGGGGGAGCATTACCAGCTCACGATCGTCGTCAACGACGTCGATGCGGCCACGCTCGACGTCACCCAGGACGCCGGCACGCGGACGGTGCAAGTGCCCGGGCGGCTCTTGAAGAAGGGCAAGCAGAAGATCAACTTCCGCATCGCGGGCCGCGGGCGGTTCACTTACCAGTGCGTCCTGGGCGGCTTCGTCCCGGCCGACAAGCTCAAGAGCACTACGCGCGACTGGACCGTGAAGCGGCACTACGAGCCGGCCGAGCGCGAGCTCGACGGCCAGCCGGTGCCCCGCGGATTCGGCGTCTTGCAGGGAAGTTTCACGGCGTTTCGCAATCCATTGACGCAATTGCCGGTCGGGCAGCGGGGCCGCGTCGAGCTGGAAATCGGGCGGCGGAACGTGCCGGCCAACACGACCGAGGAACAGCTCGAATACCTGGTGATCACCGAGCCGCTGCCGGCCGGCACGACCGTGATCGAGCAGTCGATCGCCGGTGGCTTCGAGCGCTTCGAAATCTCCGCCGGCGCGATCACGTTCTACATCGGCAGCCGGCACTACGTCGAGCCGATCCGCTTCGACATCCACGGCTACCTGCCCGGCAAGTACCGCGCCGCGCCGACCGTGATCCGCAACCCCTACCGGCCCGAGCAACTGGCCGTGGCCGAAGCCAGGTCGCTCGAAGTTCTGCCCCTGGGCACCTTCGGCGGCGACGAGTACAAGCTCACGCCGCAGGAGTTGTACGAATTCGGTAAGCGGCAATTCGCCGAGCGCGAGCTGGCCGCGGCGGGCAATTACCTCACCGAGCTCGTCGAGAAATGGCAGTTGCAGCCAGCCATTTATCGGGAAGCGGTCACGATGCTCCTGGACGTCCATCTGGATCAGGGCCCCGATGCGGCGATCGTCCGCTATTTCGAAGTGATCAAGGAAAAGTGGCCCGACGTCGAGCTCTCGTTCGAGAAAATCATGCGGGTCGGGGCGGCCTACGACAAGATCGGCGAGTACGAACGCAGCTACCTGGTCTTCCGGGCCACGGTCGAGAGCAGCTTCTTGCGGGAGACGGGCGTGGCCGGCTTCCTCGAAGCGCAGGGCGAGTTCTTGCGCTCGGTCGAGGTGATGGGCCGGTTACTGGCCGAATACCCGCCGGAGCCGTACGCGGCGGCGGGGCAGTACGCGCTGGCCCAGCGCGTTTACGGCTACGCACCGCAAGCGGCAGCCGACCCGAAGCTGCGCGAGAAGAAGCTCAACCGAATCGACCTGGTGCGGCAGGCGCTGGCGATGCTCGACAACTTCCTCACCTCCTACCCCGAGGACCCGGCGGCCGACCAGGCGAGCTTTTCGTTGGCCAACGCGCTCTTGGAGCTCAAGGTTTACCGCGACGCGATCGCGGCTTGCAATCTCTACGCCGAGCGTTACCCGGCCAGCGAGTACCTCGACAGCTTCTGGTACGTCGTGGGCTACAGTCACTTTGCGCTGGGCGAGCACGAGCGGGCGCTGGCCATGTGCCGCAAGGTGGCCGAGGCGAAGCGGACCGACCGGCAGACCGGCCGCGAGATGGAGAGCCAGAACAAGTGGCAGGCGATCTACATCCTGGGGCAGGTTTACCACAGCCTGGGCGAGGCGGCCGATGCGATCCGCGAGTACACGCGGGTCGAGGAGCGTTTCGCCGACGCCAAACAGGCGATCCAGTATTTCATGCGCAAGGAGATCGCCGTGCCCGAGGTGACCACCGTCAAGCCGGGAGGCGCGGCCGAGCTGGAACTGAAGTTCCGCAACGTTGCCCGCTGCGATGCGAGGGTCTACAAGATCGACCTCATGAAGTTCAGTCTCTTGAAGCGCAACCTGGCCGGGATCACCGGTATCAACCTGGCCGGCATCCGACCTTTCCATGAGGCGGCCATCGAGTTGGGCGACGGCAAGGACTATCGCGACCGCACGCGCAAGCTCCCCTTGCCCTTGAAGGACGAAGGGGCGTACCTCGTGGTCTGCCGTGGCGACGACCTGCATGCCAGCGGCCTGGTGTTGGTCACGCCGCTGGTGGTCGAGGTGCAGGAAGAGGCGGCCAGCGGCCAGGTGCGGGCAACCGTGAAGGACGCCACCAAGGACGGGTACGTTTCCGACGTTCACGTGAAGGTGATCGGCACTCGCAACGCCGACTTCGTCGCCGGCGAGACCGACCTGCGGGGCGTGTTCGTCGCCGAGACGATCCAGGGCGCCACGACGGTCATCGCCGAGGCGGGCGCGGGCCGCTACGCCTTCTACCGGGGGACGATGGAGCTCGGTCCCCAGCCGGCCGCCGCCGCGGTACCGCAAGCGCCAGCGCCCGCAGCCCACCAACCGGCGGAAAGCCAGACCTTACCGTTGCTCAAGTGCTTGGACGATTGCAACAGCGCGATCCAGCAGACGCAAGGCGAGAACCTGCAGAAACTGTACAAGCGAAACAAGCAGGGAGTTCAGGCGATGGAAGCGTATTGACGCTCACCGTGGTCTCATCCTGCCGGACGACGTTGCGTTGCGTTTTAGCTTGGTCGCGTGGTTTGTACTTACGACGACTTGGGGCGCGTTCGTTTTTCGTAAGGGCAGGGGTCGAGGCATTCAAGTACGCGAACCCCAATGCCAGGTGAATTGGACGCCGCCGGCCGCCACGACACCCTTAAACCAGGATCGTCAAGCGGCCCGTCCCAGCACCGCCGTCGTGGAAAAGGCGTGGCGGCCGGCCGAGCGGTTCGCAAAGGACCGGACCCCATCGAGCTTGCCTCGATG
>DATLQY010000727.1:0-2778 GCA_035534975.1 Pirellulales bacterium | reverse complement strand
CGCGGGGGTCGGCTCGACCAGGACGCGGCTGGCGCTTTCGACCGCGTCGGCCAGCATGAGAACAGCGGCCTCGATCGAAAGCGGTTTGGGGCCGGGGTAGCGGAACGAGCTTTCCTCGACCTGCGGAGCGTCGGGGTTGGTCTCGCTCTGTTCGTTGGCGCGCCGGTAGAAGTACTCGACCAGCGTCGTGCCGTGGTGCTGCTCGATGAACTCGATGATCGGTTCGGGCAAGTGGTGCTGTCGTGCGAGGTCGGCACCGTCCTTGATGTGAGCGATGATGATCAGCGTGCTCATGGCAGGCACGAGCGAATCGTGCCGGCTCGCCTCGTTCCCCTGGTTTTCGACGAAGTAATGGGGCTTGAGCATCTTGCCGATGTCGTGGAAGTAAGCGCCTACGCGCACCAAGAGACCCCTCGCACCGACGCTTTCAGCGGCGGCCTCCGCGATCGAAGCCACGTTGATCGAGTGGTTGTAGGTGCCCGGCGCACGGCGGACCAGTTCCTGCAAGAGCGGGTGGGCCACGTCGCCCAGTTCCAGCAGGCTGATTTCAGTCAAGACGCCGAAGATGCCCTCGATGAAAGGGAGCAGGCCGGTGATCAGGAACCCCGCCAGAAATGTCCAGAGTCCATTGCGGGCGGCGGCCGTCAACAGCGGCTGCGCGAGCGGTTGTTCGTCGAAGAGGCCAACTCCGATGGTCAACACGGGCGCGAACAGTCCGGCGTAGAAGCCAACCTTGATCAGTTTCCGCCGGCTCCGAATTCGGTCGATCTGCACGACCGCCGCGGCCACGACGCCCACCACGACGATCAGCTCGGCCAGGCTGTGGCCGTCGGCCATGGCCAAGAGCACGCACAGCGCCAGCGAAAATACCAGCGCCAGCTCTCGGCCGTAGGCGATAGCGAAGGTCATTCCGAAGAGCAACAGCGGTATCACTTCGGCGCGCCAGGGATCGGCCGCCGTCCAGCGGGCGAGGAGTATCGCGACCACCGCCATGAGGAGCGTGATCGAAAACCGCCGCATGTCGGCGACGATTCGCCGGTCGCGCTGGTACATGTAGTAGCCGCACAGGGCGAACAGTCCCAAGATCAGCGCGACCACGGCCACGGAGCGTTCGAGCATGCGTGTGCGCGATAGTCTCGCCAGGAACGCGCGGTGTTCCGCCCGCAAGACCCCGAGCGATTCCTCCGTCAGGGCTTGCTTCGCTTTTACGATCGCCTCGCCTTGTTCGAAATGGATGAACTTTTGGGTTTCCATGCCGATCGCCCGCGGATCCTTGATATCGAAGCCGTCCCTCGCGGTGATGTTGCGGCCCGGCACAAAGCCGACATGGTACTCGAACGGCGGCGCCCAGGCCTGCATCACCGCCGCCATCGCGGCCACTGACGCCAGCGTCAGGGCGAGCCGTAGCAGGACGTCGCGCTGCCTCGCGGCCCGCCAAACGCGGGCCAGCCGGCCTGGAGCGAACTCCAGCGCGGCGACGCGAGCAGAACGAGCGCGTTTACGGCTGCCGTTGGAATTCATGCACTACCGCCGTTTGCCTTGGGGCACTCGATTTTTGTCCACCTGGTTGCTTTCCGTTTCGTAGGCGCGGACGATGTCGCGCACCAGGCGATGGCGCACGATGTCGGCGTTAGCCAGCCGGACTTGAGTCAGTCCGTCGATCCCCTGCAGCCTGCGCATGGCGTCGGTCAGCCCGCTTATGGTGTGGCTGGGCAGGTCGACCTGGGTTGTATCGCCCGAGACGACGATCTTCGACCCACGGCCCATGCGCGTGAGGAACATCTTCATCTGGGCGACTGTCGTGTTCTGGGCCTCATCGAGGATGATGAAGGCGTCGGTGAGCGTGCGGCCGCGCATGTACGCCAAAGGGATGACTTCGATCAGGTCGGCTTCCGTATAGCGTTTGATCTGGTCGAAGTCCATCATCTCCCGCAGCGCGTCGAGCAAAGGCCGCAGGTACGGATTGATTTTCGCCTGCAAGTCTCCGGGCAGGTACCCCAGGCTTTCGCCCGCCTCCACCGCCGGACGCACGAGGACCATTTTTCGGATGCGCTCCTGCTTGAGCGCCGCCACCGCCATCGCGACCGCCAGATAGGTCTTGCCGGTGCCCGCCGGCCCCACGCAAAACACCACATCGTGCTCTTGGATCGCGTAAACATAGGCCGCCTGGCCCGGCGTGCGCGGCTGGATCTTCCTACCGGCGTTGAGCACCTCGATGGTCGGCGTCGCCGGCGGAGGTGTTGTGCCATTGGCCAAGGCCAGGACCCGCACCACGTCGTCGGGAGCCAAATCGCCGTTGCGGGAGACCAGCGACTGCAATTGTTCGATGACCCGGGTCGCTCGAGCCACGGCCTCATCCTGGCCTTCAATATGAATGCGATCTTCGCGGGTCGAAATCTTGACGCCAAGCGCTTCGCGAATTTGCCGCAGGTGTTGGTCGCGGGCCCCAAACAGCGACACGAGCGCCTTGGAATCGACAACCGCAATATTGGCTTCAGTCATCAAGTTCAGCGTCGCCGACGTGCTTCAGTCGCCGCGACCATTTGCCGGGGTTCCGCAACCATCCTTATTTATACCGTATTTCCCGCGGCAGCGGCCAGCGGAACGAGACGGATTGGCGTAAAGCTAATTGCTTCAATCACTTAGCATCCGGTACAGGTACCCCAAGGGCAAGCGGTGGCAAATTGTCGACGTCGGGATTAGGATTACAAGGGCCCGTTCAGCCGGAATTCAAGGTGCTGACATGCGTTCTCCATTTTCAGGCATGGACCCGTTCAT
>DATLQY010000726.1:0-4296 GCA_035534975.1 Pirellulales bacterium | reverse complement strand
TGGGATAGATAATATGGAGCGATACCTTAGCCATCAAACTTTCCGCTCCTGCCGGGCAAGCCGGCGAGGGGGCGGTCAAACCATGACAACTTACGAGGTATCGGCCCATAGGATTCTACTTTTCATCGTCATTGGCGGGGTCATCGGCCGGGCCATCGGCCGGCGCGGCGAGATGGCGGTAGAACTCGATCGCGTCGGCCAACTGCCGTTCGATGTGAGGAGCATGGCGGGCCGGAACCTGGTCGCGCTTCCGCACATCGTCACGCAATCGTTCGATCCAACGAATGAAAAACTCGGCGTCTTCCGGCGAACTGACGGGCCTGCCGGCGACTTCCACGTAAACCGCGCTGCTGTGGGCGAACGCTTCCTTGACCAGTTGGTCGGGGCCGGGCTTGCCTTGGACGCGCAACGCGATCCAGCCGCCGCGGTCGATCGTCACGTCGCGATCGAAACGAAGTTGCTCCGCGCCGCCGGCTGCCGCTTCTTCGGCCTCCTGGACCACGCCGTTGACGAGCACCTCGAGCCGCTCGAGCGGGAATTGCCAGGTGGCCTCGCCACTCACGTGGACCGTTCCCGGACCGTCCAGGCCCACGGTCGCGCCGGCTTCCTGGCCGTTGACGGCAAAACGGAGCATGGGACCGTTGGTGACGAACGTGCGCCCGGCTCGCAGGTTGTCGATCCAGTCGCGGTACGTGAACGGCCGCCGACAATGAACGTAGACGCGGTCCGAGCCGGGGAGCCGGCTGGCAATGCGGTTGAGAAAACAATCGGTGCCGGCCGAGGCCGGCACGCGCAGGCCGCAGTTCAAGAGTCGGTACCAGAGCGGAAGGTTCGCGACATGGCCCGTCCCCATCACGTCGATCGAGTCGACCTTGCCCAAGGCGATGTCGATCGGCATCTCCTTGGCGGAATAGGCGCCGGCGTAAGGGTCCTGCAAGTTGTGCGCCGGGTGCGTGTAATTGACGTGCCCGTCCTGGTCGTGAACATGGTCCGCGATGTCGGCGTTCGTGGGAATGTCGTGCGGGTGCGTCGTGTGTTTGAAGCCGGTGAAGATCGGCGTGACGAGGTATTGGAGGTTCAAGAGGGTCATGTGTCCCCAGATCGTGCTGCGGAACTCTTCGTTCCAGTACAAGATCGTGTCGTCCGTCGATTGCGGATCGGGGCGGCCGAGAAAGAATTCGCGGTCGAACACACCGTCGCCGTCCGAATTGGCGACCATGAAGTTGGCCACCGTCAGGTCCTCTCCGTCGCACTGCAGCCACATCGTGGCGGGCGAGTTGTACCAATGGCCGTAGCCGTAGTTGGCGTGGATGTGGTTCTCGCCGGAGATCCAACCGTCGTCGCGTTGCCGCGTCCAGCGCGCTAATTTCAGCGTCAACTCAGTCGTTTCGTCGGCGCGGATTTCGAGCGACGCCTCCGCGCTGCGGTGCTCCATCCCGCGCATGGCCTTGACGGAATACCGGCCCACGGGAAGCACGAGCTCGGCACCGTCGTGGATGTAAGAGTGCAAGTCGGTCCCCAGCACTCGGTACAAGGCGCCGGGAGCGGCGTGAAACTTGCCGTCAGAATGACGAACGACGACGCGGGCGGTCGTGGGCGATTCGTCCGCTCCTTCGACGACCTCGAGTCGCAATCGTCCGGTCGGCGATCCAAAGTCGAGTTCGTGGCTGATGTTGGCGGGCGCCACGATGTGTTCGTGTCCGTCGGCCAGCTCGCGCGACACGACCATCGTCGGTCCGTGGCGATTATCGGTGTAGACCAGCCACCGGCCGTCGTCCGACACGCTGGGACTGCTCTCGTCGGCCTGACCGGAAGTGAGTTTCCTTGCCGCCCCGTCGGGCCCGTCCGGATCATTGGGACCGTCGAGCGAGATCTCCCACAGATCATGATGAACGCCGCCGCGATCGGTCGCGACGAAGAGGGCCGCGTCGTCAGCGCTCCAACACAGGTCGTGAATGCGTGCGGGCCAGTTCGCGATCCGTTCCCGCCGGCCGTCTTCCAGCGGCACTTTCCAGATTTCGTTTTGCGGGCCTTGGTTTCCGGTCTGTTCGCCCGGTACGTCGGCCGTAACGACCACGGCCAGCCAGCGGTTGCGGTGCGACAAGGCGAAGTGCGGCGGCTGAATGCCCGGCGTGCCGATCGGCAAGCCGGGCCACGAGCCCTCCGCGACCACGCTCGTCAATTCGCCCGATTCCAAGTCGAACCAGGCCAGCCGCTGGTTCTCCTTCTCCGGCTGAAACAGGCCGAGCACCCTCCGGCCGGCACGGTCGAAGAATACTTTGCCCGCCACGGCAAGCTCGAGCGGCGTTTCGATCTTCTCGCCGGTGCGGGCGTCGATCAGTGTCAAGACGCCGGCGGAGCCGAAGTTGCGGCTATTGACGAGCGCAATCCGTTGGCCGTCGGGCGACCAAACTGGCTCGATATCGAATCCCTCGCCATGCGTCAGCCGTGTCATTTTTCCACCCTCGCGAGCCATTCGCCAGATGGCGCCCTGGTACGAGAACGCCAGTGAGTCGCCGGCGGGCGAAAGCCGAACCATGATCGCGCCGAAGGCGCGCGGATCGACGTGGCCTGGTTCATGTCCGGTCAGAGTGGAGCCGACCAACGAGTTTACGCAGCCGGCGGCGAGAATCAACCATACTTGAGAGGTTCGCATCTGACGGGTCTCGGCGGGAAGAAAACGACGCGGCGTACGAAGTGGTGTAGGGTTAAAACCGCATGACCGCCCTGTCCCCGGATGCGGTCACAAATTGTGACCGCATTTCCTCCACTTCGTCGGCTGTTAAACGAAGCATGAAATCCGGCGGAAAGCGATCGGAATTTCGGCGAACTGCCTGATTCAGCGCCTTCGTCGGCACGTCGTAAAGGCTGGCCAAATCTGCATCCAACATGACTTTTTGGCCGCGAATCAGGAGAATCGCGCTCTCGATTCGTTCGATCTCAATGAGTACCTTCTCGGCCATGCTCGCATCTCAGAATTCCCCAGGCGGCGGACCGCGACCAAGTACACTCCGGCGGTGGGTGAGCACGAGTTTATCGGAGCCTGTCGCGATCTGCAACCAATTGCCAAGGTCCAGGTCAGTGTTTGATCAGGTGGGGCCCGTCCGACCTGTAGGCGCCGGTGCCGCCCTGTTGGCGGCGGCCGTGCAGCCAGTGTGGCCAGACACGGCGCGGGTAAACCAGCCCGACGTAATCACGGCCCCATACGCCCTCGTTGATTCGCGGCGAATCGCCGCGGAAGCCGGCGCCGCCGCCGACCCAGCCGGCGTCGTATTCGCGCGTGTAGGTCGGGCGTGATAGACGTCGCACTCGTTGCGGCTGGCCGGCCCGCGCGAGCGTGTGGGGCGCCGGATGCCTGGCGTAACGCGGTTGGTCGAGTTGCCGCGAGCCGGCCCGGGCGCCAACGCTTGACGACAGGACGACCCCTAGCGCAACGGCCAGCCGCAAGGCGTTCAAGTCGGACATGACTCCACTCCCAGTTCGTTGATTCCTCGTTCAGGACAGCCGCGCAGCGGGTTGGCTCCCAGTGGGAACGGGCCGCCGTGGACGCTCCGCATACCGGTGGCCGCGGAGCGGCCGAAGCGACGTTCCCACGCGGAGCGTGGGAACGAGGAAAAGGCAGCCGCACAGCGGGTTGGTTCCGCGAGCCGCTTCCCAGTGGCCGCGGAGCGGCCGAAACGACGTTCCCACGCGGAGCGTGGGAACGAGGGTAACGGCCGCGATCGTGGGCACGCACGCGGAGTGCGCCTACAACTCTGGCTTCGGAAGCGGCGAGCGAACTTCTGAACCCATAGCGTCCGAGCCAGCTAGACACCCCCAGCCGGACGTTGCATCCCAGCTTTCCCAGACTTCCGTCACAGGCCCTAAAGTTGACCTACAAGGGCACATTTGCCCGGATACCGTCATTTGCGCCCGAATGCCTGACGATAGAAACTAACGTGTAGGCCGGCAAAATCGTCGCGGTCGGTACGACCGCTTCGCTCGCGCGCGACCGCGCCCAACGGCACATTTTGCCGGAAATGACCAGGGGAGAGGATCGTTGGCTGATCGCAGGGGGGATCGAGACACGACTCACAACGTCGCGTCGCCGAACGGTCATGCGCCGCCGCTGTGGCGGTTGGGCGTTTTCGCGCGCGCGGTTTTGGTCGTGCTCGCACCCGCGGCGTCGCTGATGATTATGGACTGCCCACCAGCGGCGGCCGACGACCGTGTCGAAGACAGTAGCGGAATTCGTGAGAACTCCGAAAGTGTCTCGTCTCGCAGAAAATCCTCGCCGGCGGCCGACAAGATGAAGGA
>DATLQY010000725.1:0-3944 GCA_035534975.1 Pirellulales bacterium | reverse complement strand
TCGGCGAGCCGGCGGCGGGCACGCTGGCCAAGTGTGCCTTCGAAAAGGGCATGGCCCTCCATGTGGTGCTCGATCAGCCAATGAGTCCGCGGCGTGATGAAGCCCGCCAGCGCCTCTAGCCCGGCGGCGACGTGGTCGTGCGGGTCGATCGCCTTGCCCACGTCGTGCAACAGCGCCGCCAACAGGAACTCTTCGTCGTAGGGCAACTCGTGCGTGGCCAGATCGAAGACTTGCAGGCTGTGGTAGAGCGCGTCCCCCTCGGGATGGTACTTCCGCGACTGCTTGACCTGCTCCAGTGGCAACAAGAGCGCCTGGTAAATCTGGAACCGATCGACTTTGTGCTCGGCCTCGATCAGGGCCTCGTCGAGCGAGACGCCGGGGTATTCGCGGGCCAAGAGTCGTTCCAGCTCGGCGATGCTCGCCCGCTCGATCGGCTTTCCGGTCACGGAGCTCTTGAACACGAAATGGGCCAGGCTCTCGGCGTAGACGGTCAGCTCAAAGGGGAAGCGGTCGGCGACGTGGATATGGGTGAAGACCCGGTCCTCGCCCTGCTTGCGGACCTGTTTCCGCTCGACGTCGTGGCAGGTCCCCTCCTGGTCGAGTACGGCGCTCACCGCCTCGGTGCTGCCGGAGAACACGTGCAGGTCGATATCGCTGCCGCGGCGGACATGGCCGGTGAGCGTGCTGCCGATCAGCCGCGGGCGAAACGCGCGCAAGACCCGCATCATCCGCAGTGCCTCGATCCGCATTTCGCGGAGGTTTTCGAGCCGGTGGTCGCCCTCGTAGAGCCGGGCAAAGACCTGGATCTCGTCGCGGATTTCGCGGTTGCTGGGCAGGTCCTTGGGCTTGACCCAGCCGCGAGTCATGCGGCGCGCGGCCTTGAGCTTGGCCCGGTAATACTCCGACTCGGTGCGTTCGTACATCAAACGGGCCGCCTCCCAGGCGATCCGCTGCCGCAGCTTGCCGTTCGACATGGTCGGTGGTGCGCCGAAATCAGGCCCATCGAAGCGGCGCCGGGCCATGGGAGCCGGCGGAATGGCCGCCGTCGCTCATTGTTCAATCATAGATCCCAGCGGCGTTTTGGACAAGGCGAGGCCGCAGCAACATTACAACGACGATCTTGGCGATTTACGGCGCCAATCGGACCACCAGGGAGTCACGGGAGTCACTGGTGGTTTGCCTAACCGCCCGGTCCAGACCGCCGCCATCTTTTTCCAGTACAACAAGAACCAGCGGGGCGACGTCGACGGGCACCACGCGATCGCTGTTCGATCGTCAAACGTCACAACGGCCTTGGCGGGTTTCCGCGTCTCGTCGATAATCACGCAGGTTGGTTTGCGACGACAGCGCAGACTTTCCCGCAGCACACGGACCGCTTCGTCGTTGGACATAAAGTTCGAATTCGCGCTCGAATGAGCATTGCGATAAGGGAGCGGGAACGGGCAACCGGCGGCCATGGCGGCTCAACGCCGCGATGGCCACCGAAAACGGTTCAGTCGCCACTGTCATTCTAGGCAGGCGAGGTTCTATTGGCAAGTTTTCGAACGACGAACCTCCTTGCCTCCGCACTTGCCCGCCGACCGCCGGCGCGGGATACTGATGCTCATGCCCAAACCCCTTGCCAGAGTCGTGAGCATGCACTTCGTCGGCGATTCGCCTGAGGTGATCAACCCCTACCAATCACCGCGAGGTGAAATATCGACACCAAATCTGTTGAGGCGCCTGCTGAACTCGGGATTCGTCAATGAGTTCGACCTTGGCGTGCCCATCGGGGGTATCCTGACCGGGGAGCTTTGGGGCTTTACGTTTGGGGAGGTGCGAGACGGGCTAGACATCTTTCTCTACGGCGATTGGGGATACGTTTACGGTAGCACCTTGGGTGGAATCGTTGGCTTGGCGTTTGTGGTGCGACGGTGCGTCCTGAGGCGGCGGATTGCGAAACGACGGCTTGCGAGACGCCAGCTTTCGAAACGGCAGCTATCGACAACCGCATGATATTTCGGCACCGCCTCACGGCTCCCGCCCGAAGCGCCGGCTCGTGTGATGCGGTTCATGCCGAAAGTTCGGCGCGGAGGCGTTCGAGAAGCGCCTTGGTAGCCAGGATTCCCTCGGCCTCCCCGGTTTTATCTCCCTCGTACTCGATTCCAAGATACCCCCGATAACCGGCGTCGAGGACGATTTTGAGCATCTTGCGATAGTCGGTATGGAGCTCGTTTCCCTGGTCGTCGAAATCGGACGACTTAGCGCTGACCGCCTTCGCGAACGGCATCAGCTCACTGACACCCTGGTAGCGGTCATACTCTTTTCCATCGCCGAGATCGAAGTTGCCGAAATCGGGCAACGTGCCGCAGCGGCGCAGGTTGACTCGCCGGATGACGTCGGCGAGCCATTGGCCGTTCGACGACAGGCCTCCGTGGTTCTCGACGATCACGTTGATTTCATGTTTCTTGCCAAACTCGGTGAGCTTTCGCAAGCCGTCCGCGGCGCGGGTAAGCTGTTCGTCGTAGCCACCGCTACTGCGGGCATTGACACGAATCGAATGGCAGCCCAGGAACTTCGCCGCCTCGACCCATTTGTGGTGCTTTTCGACGGCCGCCGCCCGCTTGCGCTCGTCGGCGTCGCCCAAGTCGCCTTCGTCGTCGATCATGATCAACAGGCTTTTAACGCCCAGGTCGGCGGCTCGCTGTTTCATCTCGCCCAGGTAGCGTTGGTTGTTGGCCTTGTCCTTGAAGAACTGGTTGACGTACTCGACGGCCTCGATGCCGAAATCGAGTTTGGCCGTCTTGGCGAAGTCGAGATGGTCGAGCTTGCCGGCGAAGAGCGTCCGGTGGAGCGACCATTCAGCCAGCGACAGTTTGAATAGCGGTTCCTTGTCCTCGGCGTCGGCGGCTCCCACAAATCGCGTCGCCAAACCCATACCCGCGGCCAGGGGCGCGGCATGCAAAAGGAATCGTCGGCGGTCGTGCGGGTTCGTCATGTGGAAGCTCCCTACTCGCCAATGCACATCAGATTCTCTTCGCCGCGGATCAGCAGCCGGCCGCCAACGGCGACCGGCGAAGCGATTACCCGCTCGCCCATGTCGTTCTCCGAGAGCAACTGGAACTTGTCGCGCACGTCGGCCACGAACACCATGCCGTCTTCCCGCGGCGCGTACAGTTTTCCTGCGGCGATCAGGGGTGACGCGTAGTATTTGGCGCGGTGTTTTGGAAAACGATCTTTCCAGAGCGTTTCGCCGGATCGCAGATCGAGACACTCCACCTCGCCCTCGTCACGCACCACGATGAGTTTCTCACCCTGCACGGCGGGGGTCGGCACGAAACTGCCTGTGTCGCGCCGGGTCCAAACGCGGTGCGTTTCGGTCACGTCGCCGCTACCGCCCAGCCGCACGGCGGCGAGGCGGCTGCCGCGACCATAGGGGACCACGGCCAGGTCGCCCGCCACGACGGCGGAGGCCACGGCGACCCAATTCGGGTTTCGTTCGGGATTGAAGCCGCCGCACGACCACAGAATTCGACCGTCGTCCGGCGCGTGGGCCGTAAGGTGCTCGGCTCCCCATACGACGATCACCGGCTCGCCGCCTTGCTCCACGAAAATCGGCGTGGCGTAACTCTGGTCGCCCTCGACGGGTGTCTTGTAGTCGCGGGCGACCTTCCACTGTAAGTCGCCGGTTTGCTTGTCGAACGCCGCCAGGTACGACCCGCCCGTGTGCATTACCGCCACGACGACCGACTTCTCGGTGAGCACGGGTGACGTGCCGACGTCCCAATAAAGCGTGTCCTTGGCGAACCGCTCCTGGAGATTGGTCTTCCAAAGCACACAGCCGCCGAAATCGAGGCCTGCCAGCTCACCGCTCTTGAAGTACGCGAAAACATGCCGTCCGTCGGTGACCGGCGACGGGTTGCAGCCGGAGCCGTTGCGGTGCTTGCCGGCGCTCTCCCCGCCAA
>DATLQY010000724.1:0-9758 GCA_035534975.1 Pirellulales bacterium | reverse complement strand
GACACCGTCAAGAGCGGCGAGCCCTCTCGATTTTCGTCCTCACTGAGCAAGACTGCCGGCCGAGCGGCATTCGCCATGATTAGCCAAAGTATGAACATTGCGGATCGTCGCATGCTGAAGCTCCTTGGGAATCAAGATTCTGCGAGCGGATGGGGAGGGATTCGAACCCCCGGTAGACTCACGCCTACAGCAGTTTTCAAGACTGCCGCCTTAGACCACTCGGCCACCCATCCCAAGCACCAGGCAAAACGGCAAACGGCCGCCTCCCTCACGACCAACTCTAGCAACGCGGCGCGCGTTGTGTCAAATCGGTCATCGCTGCGCCCAGGAGGCACTACCACAAAATCGCCGCGTTGACGTCCGGCGGTCGCCGTGCTAGAAAAGCGGCTGAGTGCCCCAGGCGGCTTGCCGCGTGGGTGAGTTCGGCAGCGTTTCCGTTCAAATCGAGTTTCCAGGCCCGCCTGTGTGCGGATTCCGAAACAGAAAGAGAGTGCGACGTGGGTGGCATCAGCGAACGCCATAAGGAAATCAAACGCAGGCGGCATCGACGTAAGAAATTGTCGGTTTTCGCCCGCAAGCTCAAGAAGGCGACTTTCTCGGAAAAAACCGTGATCGCCGACAAGATCCGCGACCTCACGCCCGGCTGCAACAAGATCATCGATAACTGGCAGCTCGGTGGCGACCGCTGAGCTAAGGGGCCAGACGGGACCGCGCTTTTTCGCGGTCAGGCTGGAAAGCCTAACCTACAAGAGTGTCGCCGCTCGCGGCATATCCGAGACCACCACCATGCGCCGCACGCTCAGTTCGCTTTGCACCGTTGGTTCCTTGGCCGTCCTGGCGCTGTTCGCACCATCGGTCGTGGCCGCCGAAGCCGGCAGTCTCAAGCCGGGCGTGCGGGGGCTGGCGACACGGGCGCCCGCCGGCATGAAAATCGATGGCGATTTGGCCGAGTTCCGCGCCGCGTTTTGCACGCCGGTCGGCTACTTCGAGCCCGACCTGGCCAACCGCGCGGCCCAGTTCTTCTACATGTGGGACGACGAAGCCTTTTACGCCGGGCTGCGCACGCTCGACCAGAAGCAAGCCAACCCCGCGCCCGACGACCGGCTCTGGGAAGGCGACGGCGTCGAGTGGTACTTCGACACGCGACGCGACGACAAATTCCGCGGACACGATTGGGGTCCCGGCGCCGTCCATATGTATTGGACGGGCTACAAGATGGCCGATCTGCACCCGCGCTGGTGCCTGCGGCCCGACATGCTCAAGGTCATTCCGGGCACCGGCGTCGAGGTGGCGGCCCGCAAGACGGCCTACGGTGCCGAAACCGAGTTCAAGCTCCCCTGGGCGAACTTCCCTGATTTCAAGGTGGCCGCCGACGCGGTCATCGCGCTCGACGCGGAACTATGCTACAGCGACGGCGAAGCGCGGGTCTATCGCACGTTCGTCTACGGCAGCCCGCTCTCCGTGCAGCAGCCCGCCTCGCAGGCTAAGGTGCAACTCGTCCAGAAACTGACGCCGGCGCACTGGAAGCAGTGCGGCGCAGTGATGGCGCCGTTGCGGTGCGACACCCCCTGGACGCAGGACACCCATGCGATGGTAGCCGGCCTGATGGCCTTGCCGCCTGGTCAGCGCGACGAGATCGGCAAGGTCGTGTTCCGTCTACTCGACACTGACGGTAAGAAGATCGCGGAGTACGAGGGGCAAATGGAGACGCTTAACGAGGAGGGGCGTTTTTACCGTGCCCGCGCCCAGTGGCCCTCCGACGTCGCCGTGCCAGGCGCCCACCTGTTGCTCGGCGTCGTCTACGGCAAAAACGGCCAAGAGCTTGCGAAGGTGGCCCCGCGGATGGTGAGCGTGAATAATTTGCAAGGGTACTGAAAAGGTTACAGGTTACAGGTTACAGGGGACAGGTTACAGGGATTACAACGGGACAACTGTGCCGACTGTAACCTGTCCCCTGTAACCTGTAACCTTTTTTCACGCGTGGTGTCTCACGCGCTCAAGGTGAACCAGGGTCTCGATGACGCTGGCGGCGCCTGATAGCGCGATCATCTCGGGACCGTCCTTCGCGCGCCACTTGAGCTCGAGCTGACCTTCCTTCAGTCCCTTGCCGCCGATGACGACCCGCAGAGGAATGCCGACCAGGTCGGCGTCCTTGAACTTCACGCCGGGCCGCTGGTCGCGATCGTCGAGGAGCACCTCGATGTTGGCCGCTTGTAATTCGGCGTAAAGCCCGTTCGTGACCTCCATCACGTCGGGCTGGTTGACGTTCAAGGGGCAGAGCAACACCTCGTACGGGGCCAGCGACATCGGCCAGAGGATGCCGTTTTCGTCGTGCTTCGTTTCGATCAAGGCGGCGACGATCCGGTTCACGCCGATCCCATAACAACCCATGATCGCCGAGTGCTGTTGCTCCTGGCCATCGAGAAACTTGGCGCCGAGCGCGTCGGAATACTTGGTTCCCAACTTGAATACGTGTCCGACCTCGATCGCTTGCCGTAGCGAAATCGTTCCGTCGCAGCGCGGGCAGGGGTCGCCGTCGCAGGCGTTGCGAAGGTCGGCGAACACGCCAACGGCGAAATCGCGCCCCCGATTCACGCACGTAAAGTGCTTGTCCGCCTCGTTGGCTCCGGTCACGGCGTTGACCATCGCTGCAACGTCGTCGTCGGCCCAGATGGGGATCGAAAGCCCGATCGGTCCCGCGAAGCCGACCGGCGCGCCCGTCGTTTGTTGGATCACCTCGGGCGGGGCCAATTCCAGCTTGCGGACGTCGATCGCGCGGCGGATTTTGCCCTCGTTCGCCTCGTGGTCGCCACGCACCAGAACGGCCAGCGGCTTCTCGTCGGCCATGTAGATCAAAGTCTTGATCATCTGGCCTGGTTTGCAGCTTAACAACTTGCTGACCGCGTCGATGCTACCGGCCTGGGGCGTGTCGACCTTGGCCAACGGCTTGGGCGGCTCGCCGGTGGCGGGCAGGCCGCGCCGGCCGATTTCAGCCCGCTCGAGGTTGGCGGCGTAACCGCAAGCCGGGCAATGGACGACAGTGTCCTCGCCGTTGTTGGCCAGGACCATGAACTCGTGGCTGGCGTCGCCGCCAATCGGCCCGCTTTCGGCCTCTACTGCCAGGTAGTCGAGTCCGCAGCGCGTGAAGATGCGGCAGTACGCCTGGTACATCTTGTCGTAGCTGGCGTTGAGGCCCTCGACCGAGGTATCGAAGCTGTAAGCGTCCTTCATCAGGAATTCGCTGGTCCGCAAGACCCCGAAGCGGGGCCGCTCCTCGTTGCGGAACTTGGTCTGAATTTGGTAGAGCGTGATCGGCAACTGCCGGTAGCTCGATATGTGCCGCGAAACCAGCTCGGTGACCACTTCCTCGTGGGTTGGCCCCAGGGCCAGATGCACCTGCCGGTTCTGACGGCGCACTTGAAACTGAATCAGCACGTTGCCAAAGGCTTCGACGCGGCCGGTGCGCTGCCAGAGGTTGATTGGCGTGAGCGCGGGCATCAGCAGTTCGACGGCCCCGGAGCGGTCCATTTCTTCGCGAACGATCCGCTCGGCCTTCTTCAAGGCGCGCAGGCCGAGCGGCAAGTAGCTATAGGCGCCGGCCATCAGTTGCCCCACCAGGCCCGCGCGCAACATGAGCACGTGGCTGGGGATTTCGGCCCCTTCCGGCGTTTCCTTCATCGTCGGGATGAGCGTCTGCGTCCAGCGCATGTCGATTTCTCCTGTTGTACCGTTATTTTTGCGTGAAGTCGACGACGGGGTCGAAGGCCTGCAGTGAGACCCTGTTCTGCATGCACGTGATGGTGCGGCTCATCAGGGCCAGGCTGGGCAAATCGTGCGGCTCGCTGTCGCAGCGCTGCGACAACAATGGGGAAATGGCGCGATACGCCTGCGACCATTCGCCCGCCTCGAACAGTGCCAAACCGGCCTCATAGGCGTGGCGGCGCGCGGTCCATTCCTCGTCGGCCGCTTCGGAGTTCAGTTCGTAGAGGGTGACCTCGGTTTCGATGCCCAACAGCCGAGCGCGGCAGAGACGGCGCGTGGCGAACTTGTCGTGCAATTGCGCTTGGGTCGAGCCGGTGATTAAGATCGGAACGCCCAGGTGCTTGGTCGCGCCCTCGACCCTGCTGGCGACGTTCACTTCATGACCCAGGGGAGCGTAGTTGAAACGCCATTGGCTGCCCGTATTGCCCACGCGGGCCAATCCGGTGTTCAGGCCGATGCCCAGCGCGATCGGCGAGCCGAGCCGCGTCCGCCAGGTCTCGTTCAGTTCAGGCAGGTCTTTCAACATGGCCAGTGCCGCGCGGCAGGCCATGATGGCGTGGTCCGCCTGGTCGGTCGGCGCGTTCCACATGGCGAGCAGGCCGTCGCCGATGTAGTCGACCAGTGTGCCGTTGTTCTCGTAAATCCGTTGTGTCAGGTGGTCCATCACGTCGCGGACCAGCCGGAAGATGTCGGCCGTGCCGAGTTGCTCGGAAAGGCGGGAGAAGTTGCGAATGTCGCTGAACAGGATGGTGACTTCGCGGTCGTGGCCGTCGAGCATTTTCGGGTCGCGCTCGAGTTCGTGGGCGACTTGCGATGAGACGAACTGTTCGAGCTGCACGCGCCGGCGGGCGGCCTCGGCTTCTCCCTGCGAGCGGGCCAGGCCCACCCCGACGGCGGCGGCGAGCAACTGCACCAACTGCGCTTCGAGCGGGCGGATGCCTTGCCCCTTGGGAAAGTTCCCGCCGACCCGCAGGCCGTAGACGGCGCCCACGATTTCGTCTTGCGGTCCGTGGATGGGCGAAGCGACGATCGCTTCGACCCCCAGCAGGCTCCCCGAGGAGTCTTCGGCGTCCATGGGCCGGAAGAAAGTCTTCCGTTCTTGCAAGACGCGGTTGAGCACCGCGGTGCTGAACCGCACATTGACGCCCTGGGGCGTGGCATGGCTGGCGGCACTTTCCCAAACGTATTCGCCCTGCGCATCGAGCCGGCGGAGCAAGACCTGCCCCAGGTCGAGGCCGACCAACTCGACCACTGCCCGCGCCGTTTCTTCGTAAAACTGCTGCGAGCCGGCCGCGGAACGCTGGACCGATATTACCGTCTCGAACCAGTACGTCAGTGTCTCGGGCGTGAGCATTTGGCCGCGGTCGGCCAGGTTCAGGCTTTCGCGAATCGAAATGGCGCGCTCGCGCGGCTGAATGATCGTGCGCCACGAATGGTCGGACGCGTCGTCCAGCCGCGCCGGCGAGATTTCGACCAGCGTGGTGCCGACGTTGAGCCGGACCGGCATCGCGAACTCACCGAGCGCTCCGGGTTCGAGCGTGCTGCCGTCGGGAAAAAAGATCGGCGTGCGCTTGCTGATGTTCTCGATTTCGAGCCGTCCGCTCGAGCGCTCGCGAACCCGCATCTGGTCGCGCGAAACGTGCGGGTCGTCGAGCACCACGCGCTGTGCGTCGCGTTGGAAAATGCGGCCGAACTCGAGCGGCCCGGCCGCGTGTTCCAGCGAAAGTTGTTGCTTGTCGTTGCTGACCACGATGCGTAGCATCCTGCGATCCTAAACCAAAACCGGCGTCGAAAGCAATGGAAGAGCCATGGAAGGAGTTCGTTGACACCCCTTCCGGCGGCCCATAGAATCGTGCCGCGGCCCCTGATAGGAACCCAAGATGTCCAACCCACCGAGCGGTCCAATCGACACGGTCATGCGCGAGGAGCGGCTTTTTCCGCCGCCGGCCGAATTTGCGGCCAAGGCGCGGATCGGCTCGTTGGCCGCCTACGAGGATCTGTGGCGCGGGGCCGCTGACGACATCGAAGCCTTTTGGGGCAATCTGGCCGGCGAGCTCCATTGGTTCCGGCCTTTCGACAAGGTCCTGGAATGGAACGAGCCGTTCGCCCAGTGGTTCGTCGGCGGCAGGACGAACGTCGCGTACAATTGCCTCGACATGCACTTGGGCACCGCGCGGGCAAACAAGGCCGCGCTGATCTGGGAAGGCGAACCGGGCGATACGCGCGTGCTGACCTACGGGATGCTGCACCACGAGGTCTCCAAATTCGCCAACGTTCTCAGCGGATTGGACATCGGCAAGGGGGACGTGGTTTCGATCTACATGCCGATGGTGCCCGAACTGGTCATCGCCATGCTGGCATGCGCCCGGATCGGCGCAATCCACTCGGTGATCTTCGGCGGCTTTTCGGCCGAGGCGATCGCCGACCGCAATCAGGACGCGAAGGCGAAGCTCGTGATCACGGCCGACGGCGGCTGGCGGCGCGGCGCGCAGGTGCCGCTCAAGGACAACGTCGACGAGGCCCTGAAGAAGTCGCCCACGGTGGAAAAGTGCGTCGTCGTCCGCCGACTCGGCAACGAGGTCGAAATGCGCACCGGCCGCGATTTCTGGTGGCACGAGCTGATGTTTACCGCTTCGGGCAACCACGCGGCCGTGGCGCTCGACAGCGAACACCCGCTGTTCATCCTCTACACCAGCGGCTCGACCGGCAAACCCAAGGGGATCAAGCACACCACGGCCGGCTACTCCCTTTACACCAAGAAAACGACCGAATGGGTCTTCGACCTCCGCGACGAAGACGTCTTCTGGTGTACGGCCGACTGCGGCTGGGTCACTGGGCACAGTTACGTCGTTTACGGACCGTTGGCCTGCGGCGCGACGGTGCTGATGTACGAAGGCGCGCCGAACTGGCCGCATGAAGATCGTTTCTGGCAACTGATCGAAAAATACCAGGTCACGATCTTCTACACCGCGCCCACCGCGATCCGGGCGTTCATCAAGTGGGGCGATCACTGGGTCGACAAGCACGATCTGTCGAGCCTTCGGCTGCTGGGCACGGTGGGCGAGGGCATCAACCCCGAGGCCTGGATGTGGTACCACCGCAAGATCGGCGCCGAACGCTGCCCGATCGTCGATACCTGGTGGCAGACCGAGACCGGCGGAATCATGATGAGCCCGCTCCCCGGCGCGATCGCCACCAAGCCCGGCAGTTGCACCAAGCCCCTGCCGGGGATCGTGCCGGCGATCGTCGACGAGCACGGGCAGCCGGTGCAACCGGGCAATGGCGGCTGGCTGGTGATCACCAAGCCCTGGCCGGGCATGCTGCGCGGCATCTGGGGCGACGCCTTGCGGTACAGCGAGCAATACTGGTCGAAGGTGCCCCACAACTACCTGGCGGGCGACAACGCCCGTTGCGACCACGACGGCTACTATTGGATCATGGGGCGAATCGACGACGTGTTGAACGTGTCGGGACATCGCCTGAGTACGATCGAGATCGAAAGCGCCTTGGTGAGCCATCCGAACGTGGCCGAAGCAGCGGCCGTGGGCCGGCCCGACGCGCTCAAGGGGGAGGCGGTGGCGGTGTTCATCACGCTCAAATCGGGCGAAGCCAGCGACGAGCTGCGCGATGAGTTGCGCAAGCACGTTCGCAAGGAGATCGGAGCGTTGGCCCAGCCCGACGACGTCCGCTTCACCAGCGCGCTGCCAAAGACGCGCAGCGGCAAGATCATGCGCCGCCTGTTGCGCGACATCGCCTCCGGCAAGGCGACCATCGGCGACACCACGACGCTGGAGGATTACAGCGTGTTGGCCAAGCTGCGCAGTGATGAGGAGTGACGCGTAATTGATACCGCACCGCGCCGACCGTTCACAGTTCGCGCGGCTTTCTGGTAGGGTGGGACAAGATCGCGGAGCGATCGACGGCCCACCATCCGCTATTGCTTGAAACGATTGATGGCCGGCTACCACGTTGGTGGGCCACCGCCCGCCCAAGGCGAGCTCGCCCCACCCTACTCGGCACTTGATCTGACCATGACTTGGAGTATTACCGCTGCAAGAGCCTGTACGCGAACGCGCCGAGCCGATTGCGGCGACGCGTGAGCTGGAAACTCGTCTGGAATGCCGGTGACAAACGGTAGCCGTCGACATCGGGCGCCACGGCCTCGTAATCGTCCGCCCCGCGGACGAGCAGTTGGAAGTCGATTCCGAACCCGCGGGTGTCAATCAGCCAGTATTCCGGTATCCCGGCCTTGAAATACTTTTCACGCAGCGACTTGGTGTCCTTCTTGACTGAGCTAGGGCTGACGATCTCGACCACCAGGTCAGGTGCGCCGACGATCTCGACCAAATTGCCGCTGCCGGGCACCCATTCCGAAAGCTTGACGCGTCCCGCCTCCTGCGCCTCGAAACTGCAGAACACCACATCCGGCTCGGTCGCCAAATCGGCTTCGGGACACACGAGCATCATGCTATCGGTGTAGATATCTCCCAGATCTCGCTCCTCGACGAGAGCGATAAGCCGACCCACCACATGGGCCTTGGGCTTTCCGTGGAATTCCGCGTTTTCGGGGCTCATGTCGATCTCCACGTTGCCGCCGATGTACGAGACTCGCATCTTTTCCGGGAAATCGTCCCCATGGACCCATTCCCGAAACGATTGCAGGTTGCAGATGCTCGAGGGCACGTGAAAATGACCGTCGATGGTGACACCGCTCATCGGTAAGTTGCGCCGCGGGTTAGTGTCGAAGAAGGCGGCGTGTAGTATAAATGAATCGGCAAGAAAAAACCAACGCCCCGAAAACGACGATCATGGGCGCAGAGATCTCCACCCAGCCGCTCCCCGTGACGATCGCCTCGGCCGACGAACTCGAAGACCTGCTCAGCGAGCCGAGCGCCGGCGTGATGGAAGCGCTCGGCAAGCTCGAAGGCGACCTGATGGTGCTCGGAGTGGGAGGAAAAATGGGGCCGACCCTGGCCCGCATGGCCCGACGCGCGTTTGACGCTCTTGGCAAAACGGCGCGGGTGATTGGCGTGTCGCGATTCAATCAGCCGGGCTTGGAAGATCGGCTACGCGCCCAAGGCATCGAGACGATCGGTTGCGACTTGCTCGACCAACGGCAGTTGGATTGCTTACCCGACGCGGCCAATGTGGTGGCGATGCCGGGCATGAAGTTCGGCGCGACTGGACAAGCGGCGCTGACCTGGGCCATGAATGTCTACCTGACCGGCATGATCGGCCAGCGCTACCGCGCGAGCCGGATCGTGGCCTTTTCCACCGGCAACGTCTATCCGCTTACGCCGGTCGCGCGCGGTGGCTCGGTCGAGACCGACGAACTGGGTCCCGTGGGCGAGTACGCGATGACCGCGATGGGGCGCGAACGGATCTACGAGCACTTCAGCCGCGCGCTCGGCACGCGCCTCGCTCTGCTACGGTTGAACTACGCCCATGAATTGCGCTACGGCGTGCTCGTCGACCTGGCCCAAAAAGTGTACGACGGCAAATCGATCGATCTGGCCATGGGCTATTTCAACGCGCTTTGGCAAGCCGACGCCAATGTGATGGCCCTGTGTTGTTTCGACCATGCGACGTCGCCCCCCTTCGTGATCAACCTCGCCGGTTTGGAGACGCTCTCCGTGCGGCAAGTCTGTGAGGAATTCGGCAAGTTGTTCGGCCGCCCGCCTCGGTTTATGGGCGCCGAGGCGCCCGATGCGCTCTTGAGCGACGCGCGGCTCAGCCGCCGGTTGTTCGGCGCGCCGCGCGTCGACGCAGCGAGGATGATCGGCTGGATCGCCGGCTGGATCCGCGGCGGGGGCGCCAGCCACGGCAAGTCGACGCATTTCGAAGCCCGCGATGGGAGGTTTTGAGACGCGTATCGTACAACCGGTTGAAAAACCGCCGAAACCCCCGCCGAGAATTGGGGTTTATAGCAAAGTTGGGCCCAGTGTGAATTTCGGTCGCGACTAAATAGGATCTATACTTCACGCGGCCGACAATGA
>DATLQY010000723.1:0-12673 GCA_035534975.1 Pirellulales bacterium | reverse complement strand
TCCAGCCGTGCCCCCTGGCGCCCGTCTGATCGCCGCAACTCGCCGGCTCCCAATCATATCAGTCTCCGGCGCGCACGATCCAGTGCGCTAGATCAGCAGCCCCATCTTCACGGAGCACCCCATGCCCACCCACCGTTTCCTGAACCACCTCCGCACGCGCCTACTCGGTCCGCCCGCCCCACGCCTTGGCACCCGGCTCCAGACCGGCGTTAAACTGCTCGTGGTCGTCGAGGGTCAGCACGACGTGACTTTCCTTCGCGGCATCAGCCGAATCCTGCACGCCGACGACCCGATGCTACCCGACCTGGGCAAGCTGGAGCGTGTCGGTGTCCTCGTCATACTGCCAGTCGGCGGCGGCGACCTCGTGGCCTGGGCCGCCCGGATGGCAGCGCTCGGTCTGCCCGAGTTCCACCTGCTGGACCGCGAGGTGCCGCCGGCAACCGAACGAAGGCAGCAGGCGGCCGAGATCGTCAACCAGCGGCCCAGCTGCCGGGCCTGCGTGACCAATAAGCGGGCGATCGAGAATTACCTCCATCCGTTGGCTGTGCAAGAGGTCAGCAGCCTCGACATGACCTTCGGGGACGAGGAGGACGTGGCCGACTTGGTCGCCCGGTTGTGCTTCGAGCGGCAGGACCACGAGCTGCCCTGGGAAGATCTGCCAGGCCGGGCCAAGAAACGTTGCCGTGAGACGGCGAAGCGGTGGCTCAACCGGCAGGCCGTCGAGCGGATGACGCCGCGGTTGGTCGATGAACGTGATCCGGACGGGGAGGTCAGGGGCTGGCTGGAGGCGATCGGGGAGATGGTGGTGGGATGATGCGTGGCCATGCCGTAGAGCCTTACATGCAAGCGCAACCGACTCGGCCTTCCCATGATGTTGGGACGATTCAATAGATGTCTGATTCTATGGGCAGGCGGCGGTCACCGGCATCCCCCCTGAAGCAACTCCCATGTACTCCAACGGTTTCTTGAACAACGTCCGCCACCGGCTTTACCTTGCTACTCGTATTCGTCTCCCGGTGTGGTCGCCGGGGAGCGAATGCGGCTAACCAAGTTAAGGTGGCAACAACGCCGGCAGCCAGGTGGAGGCAAGTTCGGCCTCCTGCAGCCCGGGAGGTATCAGGACAAGATTCGAAAGCATGAAATCCCTGTCGGTATCGATCGTGATTCCGGGGTTCGCTCGCCGCAAGGTTTGCAACGCTCGGCGGGCGCCTTCGGCTTCGCGCTGCAATACGGAGACATTGCCCCGATCCAGGTCAAGCGTGGTCGAACCGGGCTGATCAGACCGAAGATTATCGCTGATGTGAAGCGTCTTGAGACACTTCAGCGTGCCGAACGATTCAGCTCCGACAGCCGACAGCATGCGGGCGTCGATCGCCAGCTCTTCCAACGATGCCAATGCCGCCAGGTCTGCGTCGGGGCTCAATTTCGCGTCGCTTAGGTTAATCGCCCTCAATTGTGGAAACGCCGAAAGCCGCCGAAGAGCCTGGTTACTTAATTGGGCGTACCCGAAGTCGATCGCTTTCAGCCGGGGCAATACCGGCAAATGCGCAAACAGGTCTTCGTCGTCATTGCCACCCTCCAGCCAGAGCGACTCCAGCTTGGACAGTCCAGCCAGAGCCCCCAAGCTCTCGCGACTAAGCGTCATGTCTTCCAGGCTCAGCCGTTCAAGCAGGTGCAGTGTACCGATGGCTGCCAGAAAATCCCGCGTCGTCTGTTCGTTCTCGTTGACTGAACCGTATTCGTCAATCCGCAAGGAACGCAGCCGTCGCATGCCAGCTAATGCGACAACCATCGGGCCGGTCCGATGCTTCACATTGATCTGGAGGTGTTGTAATCGCGGCAATTGGGCGAGCCGCTGGATAAACTCCTCGTCAAGCGTCGCACCGCCATACATCTGCATTTCAACCCCGATGATGCGCCGCCGATAACGGTCGGGCGCGATGAACTCGAACCACTTTGGTCCCGGACGTTGCACGTAAACGGTCTGATAGTCGTCTACGAGCGCGGCGATCATCGGATCCTGTAGATTCGCCCGATTTCGCTCCCCGACGAGCCAGGCACAGAACACGGCCACTAACCCAACCGCGGCCAGCATAGTCTTCAGGCTCCAACGCAACCGCGGCCGATAGCGGCGCAACAGCCATTCGCTCGTGCCGCCTGCTGCGACCAACATGATGAGCCAGATCGCGAGATTTCCGGCTAGCCGTGTCGCACTATAGTCCCAACTGAGGATGCCACATGGACCAGGGCTAATGAAGAGGTTGTGCCAGTGCCAGATCAATGGCCAGCCGTACGTCCCGCGGGCGTTTTCATGCCCCTGGTATGGAATAGCGAGGACGATTTCAGAACTCAAGTTCGCGAGCACGGTCGGCGCCGCGACGACGATCAACACGACGAACGTCAAGACTCGGGGGCGATAACGTGAGAACGCTCCAGCCTTCAGACTCATTGCCGTCTCCTCGCTCATCTGCCCTATCAGGATGGATTGTACCGCCCCAGCGACTCGACACGCCATCCCCAGCAAGCCCGCCACCAATGTTGCACCGTGACCGAGCGGCTGATCTCTGCCCGCACGCCCATCGTACCACCATTCTAATGCCACGGAGGCTTCCATGCCCCTGAAACTCAACGTCGGCCTGTCGAAAAAGGTCGGATTGCCCGATTACTCGTCGATCGGCGCGAGCTGCCACGTCGAGCTCGAACTGAACAACGGCCTTCTGGACGGCGGCCGCGGCGGCTTCCAGGCGGAGGCCCAGCGGGCCTTCGCCGCCTGCCGCCAGGCCGTGGATGAAGAGCTGGCCCGGCAAAATACCGACGGCGGCGACCAGGAGCCCAAAGAAATCCACGCGCCAAAAATCAGCAACGGCAGCCCGCCCACCGGCAGCCCCGCCCACCGGGCCTCCGGCAAGCAGCTCAGCTACATCGAGCAGCTTGCCGGCGAGATCCGCGACCTGGGAGCCCGGCGGCTGGAAGGGCTGGCCCAGCAGATGTTCAACAAGCCCCTGGCCGATCTGTCGGGCCTCGACACCAGCACGATGATCGACACGCTGAAGCAGGTCAAGGCGGGCAAAATCGACCTCGACGCTGGTACGAAGGGAGCCGCCGCATGAGCCTTGCACTCGCCCCTCCTCCCCGCAGGGCAGCCCCAATAGAATGGAGTGATGCGAAGCTTCATTCGAGCCGTCCTTGCTTTTGCCTGGTCGACGACGCTTTCGATCCTGGCCAGTAGTTCACAGTTGGTGATCGCGCCGCTCTGGGCGAATTCGGCGGGCAGGTTCCGCACGTCGGCCGCGCCGCCGATGCCGGCGACGATCCATTGCCGCAGATTGCCGGCCAGGTGCAGGATCAGGTTGCCGATGCTGTTGAGCGCGGGGTGCGAGCGCCACCAAATTTGTTCGTCGTTCAATTGTCCCTGGCAATGCTTGATTTTGGCCAGGGCCGCGGTCAGTTCGGCGGCGGCCTCGGCGCCGACGGCGCGAGCCAGTTCGTCAGCGGTCATGGGAAGTTGTAAGACTCCTGGCGGACGACTGCGATTGTAACCCGGCCGCAAGGTCCAAGGTAGGTGCGGCGGGCCAACCTCGCGATGTGGTCCAATCTGGGCCAAATGGCGTCTCCGTAAAGGTTTAGGTCCGGTTATCCAGAATCCGTACGGATTTCACCCAAGATTTCCGCCGTCGCGGAGTCTAAAGTAAGTCGATGGTTCGAGCGTACTTCGCCAGAGCAAGCGACCTGATGACGGATTCGGACCCGACCGATGAATCGCTGCTGGCGGCGTTTCGCCAAACCAGCGACCCCGCGATTTTGGATCACCTATTGCGCCGACACCTGCCGCGCGTGCGATCGATGATTGGTCAACTCGTGTTAAACGATTTCGATGCCGACGACCTCACGCAAGAAGTTTTCTTGCGAGCCGTTCGGGGTCTTTCGCAATTCTCCGGCCGGGCACGTTTCTCAACCTGGCTTTACCGCGTCGCCGTCAACCTCTCGCGAAGTTTTCTCGCGCGTCGCGGCCGGGCGCCGCCAGGCGGCAACGGACAGTGCGTCGAGCCGGCAATCGCGCCACAGGAAGGGCCCTCGCAGCAAGCGGCACAACACGAGCTCGAGTACGCGATCGAGCAAGCACTCGCGGCGCTCTCCGACAAGTTACGCACGGCCGTCGTGCTGGTTCACTTCCAGGGGCTGAGCGTGCAAGAGGCGGCCGAGATCGAAGGTTGCGCGCGTGCCACCATGTATTGGCGCGTCCACGAAGCGCGCCGATGCCTGAAAAAGCAACTTAAGGAATACTTGGCATGAGCGACCGGCACGACGAACAACTCGATGGTTTGCTGCGCCGCTGGGCCGACGAACGCCGCCCATCGGATGAGCGGTTGGCTCGCCTTCGCAACCTCACGCTCCGCGAGCTCGAGTCGGCGAAGACTCTTGACCGCAGTGCAATAGCGGTAACCTTCACACCGCGTTGGCGTCGTTTTGGCGCGGTCGCTGCGATGGCCGCCGCCGTCCTCATTGCCTTCGCGCTACCCTATGTGCGACGCCTGCCGGTAAACGAAGACATTGACCACGGCGCCGGCAAGACCGGCGTAGCCCGAACGGCCCCGCGCGAAGCGTCGCAACCGACAAGTACCGATGAGGTCCCCTCGGCGGCTGGCCTCGATCCGCGTCAATTGGCCAGTAAGGCCGAACTGGTCGGAGTCTTGCGGGACATTTTCCCCGACGATCTCGTCTGGGTCTCGGAGTCCGAAGGCGAGATCCATATTGGCTTGCGCTCGGATACGACTCCGCTGGACGCCGGCGAAGCCGAGCCGCCCGCCGAGCTTGCCCTGCGAATCATGGTCATGGCGCGAAGGAAGAACCAGCGCCCGTGGACCGCCGTGTGCAGCACCGACCTGGTGATCCGGCCACAGGAGGTGGTGGCAGTACCGCTGGACACGGCCGCCGGCGGACGACTTGCGGTCTGGGTGTGTTTATTGCCCGATGGGTTAGTGGCCGTCGATACCGACGTTTGCCTTGACGGTCCGACCGGTCTACACGCCTCGTCGAGCATGGTGCAGCACGAAGGGGTGCCGTGCGGAACCGATTCCAGCGAGGTCAACGGATGGGAGTATCGAGTGTTTCAAACCGTCGACCGGCTGCCAATCAGCGGGGCCGCGCCCTCACTCGCTCCGCGAACCAAGAGACGCACTTAAGGGAGCCCCAACATGCAGATGCCTTGCATTGCACTTGTTTCCAGCCTGGTCATAACGGGCTCGTCGCTGTTTTTCGGCAGCGCAAGCGCGAAGGGCGCTGATGATGAGTCCCCGCTTGCCATTCGCGCCGTCGAAGACTGGTCGGGCGTGTTTGGCGGCCGAGAATTAGATTTCCACTTTGCGGTTTCTTCCACCGCCAAGGCCGAAGTCCGCGGCTCGTGGAGCATGAGCGCCGAAGGTAGCGTGATCGCGCGCCGAGAAGCCATGCTGACCGTCGAACGGGACAAGCCGCGCATGATGGTCGTTCGCTTCGAGTTGCCCGCCGCGCGTGAGGGTATCATCCTGCCCATTGATCTGACCGTCAGCGTGCAGGCGGGCCAAGAACAGGCCCGTCTGGAAAAACGGCTGTGGGTCTTCTCCGACGATCCCTTCGCGCTAAAGAAAGAATGGCTGGATGGCCTGAAGATTACGCTCTTCGATCCGGTGGGCGATACCTCGCGCCTGTTCCACCAGGCAAGGATCCCCTTTGAGGAGGTCCGAAACGCGGAACAGGCGGCGGCGCTGAGCGAGGGCCTGTTCGTCGTGGGCGAAGGCGTGTCCTGGACAAGGCAACGAGCTTTGCCGAGTCTGGCGCTCGGCCTGGCCAGCCAGGGCGTGGCGGTGCTCGCCCTGGCTCCGGGCGACGGTTCGCTGCCGTTGCCCGGCGGCGACGTCGAAGACGCGCCGGCTCCCCAGAGCGTGGCGCTGCGCCGTGCCGACGTGATCGCCGAGCTTGATAAGCGACTCGACGGCGCGGCTTGGCCGCCCGACGGCAAGTTGCAGGCGAGCGGCGTGCAAATTACGGCGGAGCGCGGGCGTGTGGTGGCCCGCTTCGTCGAGGGAGCGCGCGGATGGCCCTGGTTCGAGTGCCGTTTCGCCGGACCGCGAGCCCGGTTCCTGATGTGCGGGTTTCCCGTCGTCAAACGGTGGGAGGCCGGTCCGACGCCGCGGTACCTGTTGGCCCGCATGCTCGAACGACTTGCCGAAGACGCGCAAAAGGATCCCGTCGATGAGCAGGCCGGCCGGCGAACCGGCGCCGAACCGGCGGACACATCGGGGCCCGATCGTTGACGACCGTTCTATTCCATCCCGTTTTGAAAGGACCGATTTCATGAAACGCGAGCTGTTGTTGACCGCGCTGGCGGCCGTGACCATTTCGACCGCAAGCTGGTGCCGGGCTGACGACGACGGCGGCGGCGACGAGGTCTACCCGGCCGCGGTCCTGGCGTTTCAGGAACGCGGCGCGGGAGTCAAAGGATATGCCGCGAAGGTCGGCGATGTGCTCTTCGCGACGCTGAGCGCCGAGGCCAACCTGGTGCTGGTCGAGCGCGAGGAACTCGACAAGACGATCAACGAGCAGCAGCTCAATGTATCGGGGCTGGTGAAGGCCGACGAGGCCGCGCAAATCGGCCAATTGACCGGCGCCAAAATCCTCATCACCGGTTCGGTGACAGAGGTCGATATGACCGTTTACCTGGTGTCGAAGCTGATCGGCACCGAGACCGGGCGCGTGCTCGGCGTGACGGTCAAGGGTAAGATCGACGAGGATCTCGGGCCGCTGGTCGAGAAGTTGGGCGCGCAGATTTCGGAGGCGATCGTCAAGCAGTCGGGCAAGTTGGTGGCCAAACGCGTCAAGGTCGAGGACCGGATCGCCAATTTGCTGAAAAAGCTGAAAGATGGCGAGAAACCGACGGTGTCGGTCAATGTTTCGGAGCGTCATATTGGGCAGCCCACGATCGACCCGGCGGCGCAGACCGAGATCAGCCGCTTTTGCCAAGAGACGGGCTTCACCGTAATTGACTCCGATGAGAAAACCAAACGAAAGGCCGACGTGCTGATTACCGGCGAAGGCTTCAGCGAGATGCAGGGACGCGTCGGCAACCTGGCCTCTGTCAAGGCCCGCGTCGAGATCAAAGCGGTCGATCGCAAGACGGGAAAGGTGCTGGCCACCGACCGACAGACGGCGATCGCCGTCGATCTTGGCGAGCAGGTCGCCGGCAAGACGGCCCTGCAAGACGCCGCCGCGCAAATCGCCGAACGCCTCTTGCCCAAGCTGTTGAAAAAGTAGAGATCAAGCCGATGATCGCCGGTCCACGCATTGCGGTGTCCCGGCGCGCCGAGATCGAATTCGTTCAGCAAGAAAGGGAAGAGCATGGCGGCACGCGGACGTTGGCGGCGGCGGGGCCGGGGCGGACTGGTTCTGGCGATGGTTTGTTTTTCGGCGAACGCGGCCAGCGCGCAAAAAGAGGCGCCGTCAGGCGACCCGCCGACTTGCGCCTTGATCGACTTCGACCGTTCGCCGCTGGCGGCCGTGCTGGAAGCGAAACTGCTGGCGGAGGTCAAGGCGACGTGGCTGGAACGCAACGCGATTGATGAAGTGGTCAAGGAACAGGAGTTACAAGCGCTCTTTACGCCCGAGGGAGGGTCTGAGCGTGTCGCGCTGGGCAAACTGTTGAAGGCGGATCTATTGATCTTGGTGCGCGATGCGCCGCCTTCGGCTGCCGATGAGTCGGCCAAAGCGCCGCCGACGGGCGAAAAGCGGGTGATGGCCATCGACCTGGCCGTCACCGAGACGCGCCGCGGGCTGCGACTCTGCTCGCGCGCCGTGCCGCGCACCGACGATGCCGAAGCCGATGCGGACACGCTGGTGCAATTGCTGCGCGAGGCACTCGCCAAGTACGCGCAGGAGATTACCGAGATCTACGCCGTCCCACCCTTTGTCAGCCGCGACTTGGGCTACGAGCATGAATACCTGCGGGTGACGTACGCCAGGCTTCTAGAGCAGGTGCTGTTGGAGCGCCGCGGGGCGCTCGTCGTGGAGCTGGCCGAGGCTCGGTCGCTGGCGAAAGAGGTGGCGCTGACTGACGCGGGCGCGCGACTCACGCGCGACGTCCCATTTTATCTGCTGGGTCAGTACCGCAATGAGGGTCAGAGCGGCGAGCGGCGGGTCTCGCTCTCGCTGAAACTGATGCGCGGCGAACAAGAGCTTGACAAACGCTTGAAACGCGGAGCACAGCCCGGCGAAGCGGCGACCACGTTGCAAAAGTTCGCCGCCGAGATGGTCGAAAAGGCGGCAGGCGCCAAACACGCGGCGGTCGATTCGGCGGCCGAGGTCGACGCCCTGAATCGCCGCGAAAAGCTGTTTTCGCGACTAGGCCAGTGGCCCGACGCCCTGGCCTTGGCTGAGGCCAGTTTATTGCTGAAGCCCGGCCAGGCCGAAATGCACCACGACGCGATCGTGGCGCTAACCCACCTTACGATGCAAAACTGGGACACCTATCCCCTCGACATTCAGAAGCAGTGGAGAACGGTGGCCTATCAAGGTCTCGGCCTGGAGCACATCGAGGCGCTCGGCCGGCTGGGCGGCCAGCCTCAAACTTACGATGAGCGCGGAGTGCGCGGGTTCCTTTTGCACTTCTTCAGGGCAACCGGCGGCAATGTGCGCGTCAATGCGCTTTACCCGCCAGAGCGTAACGAAACGATCGTCGCCTTGCAGAAGTCGCGCCAAGCCGCGCTGCCGCGGATCATCGAGCACGCGGTCCGGGCCGGATGGAAGGACGAACATGTCTTGCTCGAAGTTCATCTGGAGCAGTTGCCCCTCGAAGAGCAGTTCGACGAAGTGGTTCGGCTGATCGAACAAACCAAAGATTTGCCGGGTGCCAAACAGCGCACGCGTTACTACGCTCACTGCGTGAAGTTGGCCGCGAGTATCCGGACCGCCGCTCAGAGATACCAAGCGATGAAGCCTTTATACGATCGTATGGCGTCCATCGACAACGCCGAGGTACAAGCCATGGCGCGGCAGTTGGAGCGGGACGAGCAATCCATCGTCAAACAAGCCGAAGCGAAAGAAGCGAGCGAAATGGAATCCGGCGTCCGCGAGGCGCAAGCGCGGGCCAAGTCGCTCCCCGCCACAGGCGTTCATGAAATCGAATTCATTCGGCAAGGCGGCGACGCAGACGGCCGTCTCCAGGCCTTCGATGGTTGCCTGCCCGCCGGTCCCGGTATCGACGTCGTTTGGGCTGGCAATGCCCTCTTCCTGATGAAACAGCCAGGCCAGCTAAGGCTGATTTGGCAGGGCGGAATCAATTGGCGTTTTGACACGCTCGTTGCCAATGCACCGCGTAACCATGTCTGCTATGACGGGCGCTTTGTCTGGGCCGCGCCATCCACTTACGGCGGCGCCGCCGCACGCTTGCTCGTCGTCGACCCGCAAACGGAGGCGGTCGCCGAGTTCACCGTGGAAGACGGCCTGCCTCAATCGAGAACGATTGCAACCGGCTCCTTTCTAAAACAATTCATGGCGATCGCGCCCCTATCGCCGGGCAAAATTTGCGTGGCGGGCAGTTTTGGCCAAACCTGGTTGGCGGTCGCCACGATCGAACCGCCAGGGCGGAAGTCGCTCAAGGTTTTCCACGAGGCGCGCGATGCGTTCGATCAGGAAAATACCGACCAACCCAAGGGCACCGACGTGGCTTTTCCGCCCAGCTTCATGTTCGCCTTCCGCGATGATTCGCGCGGTAAACGCGGCCCGCGCGTGATTGTCGGCCGCGGCGAACTACAAAGCGCTCAGCCAGGCGAGTATCCGCCTTTGCTGATCGATTCCGAAAAGCTCTCCGTCGAAGCCCTTGTTCCCGCGGCGTACCTTGAATTGCGATTGCAGTCGAACTACGCGGCCCGAGCCGATGCTTGCCAAGACGGTATCTATCAGGTTTTTGGCACAGCGCCGCCGAAATTCAAGCCGGCACTGTTCCGTTCGGCCTTGCCTGATTTCAAGCCCGAAGCGGTCTTGGAAGACGTCCCCGACGGCTTCGTCGCCTTAACCGGCGAACATCTCCACATCGTAGGCCGCGATTGGTGGACGTGCCGCATAGGCGATAAAGAGCCGCGGCGCGTCGCCGAAAGCCTTCCCTGGTGGTTCAGGGGCGGCTGGTACGTTCCCGGACGTCCGCCCGAGCCGCCGGAGCCCCCGGAGGTGCCCCGCATCGAAGCTATCTTTCACAGCAATCACTATGGCTTGCTTGTGAAGCGCGCGCGGAGCAAACTGCACGAAGCCACGACCTTCGACGTAAGCGGCTTGCTGCAAAACGCGGCCGGCGCGCCGTCGAGCGACGAAGTGAAAACCAAACGGGTAAAGTAACAGGTCCGGGAATAGTGCCGGCTGGATCTGAATCCTCCGGTCCCGTCTTCATCTGCGTTCGTACCAAATCCCCAGCCCCTCACGACGCTGAAGCACTTTGTCGCCGCAAAACATCAGCCGTAACAAGACACCGGCGAAATGCCTCAATTCTTGTGATGTTCCCTTGCGGCCCGAGGTGATGATCGACTGGCGGAGGATCACGAACCTTCCCTGCCGCTTGAGCGCCCGGCTGAGCACGAGCTCTTCCGCGGCAAAGTAACGCTCATCGAAGCCGCCGACGGCCTCGAACGCGTCGCGCCGCACGAACACGAAACAGCCCGCAGTCCAACGCACGAGCCGCGCCGCGGCCGTGAAGATCGTCAGACCCAAGCGGGTCCAAAGCGCCGTGGGTCCGTCGAACACGACTGTTGCTCCGCCGCCCACCGCGCCGGAATCGAGCTCGGCCAGCGCCGCGAGGAGCGTTTCGGCCGCCAGGATCGTGTCGGCGTCAAGGAATACCAGCACATCGCCGTGCGCCGCCTTCGCACCGGCATTGCGGGCCGCGGCGATCTGCCGGAGTTCGACCGCGACGACCGTGGCCCCGTGCGAATCGGCGATCTCGGCGGTGCGGTCGGTCGAGGCGTCGTCAACCACGATCACTTCGGACCGCCGGTCGAGGTTGACGACGGCTGCGGCAATACTCTCAAGCGTCCGGCCCAAGAACGATTCCTCATTGTGAGCGGGGATGATGAAGGAGATCAGCGGCAAGTCGTGTCGTTCGTTCACTTGGCGTGAAGGGAAGTCGTGATTGTGGTTGAAACACCGCAATGAACGCAGGCACGGGGCGAGCCGAAATGACCTTGCACGATCATGGGAATACGGAACGCCACGGAGGGCGTTCCCTTCAGATGTTTGGCCTCCCATGATCATGCAAGGTCATTTAGATCGTAAGCTCGGGCCGTGCGGGAGACGGCCGGCGAAGAAAGATTTCTCGTGCAGGATTCCTCCGCCGGCGGGAACTATGATATCGAGTATGACGACCAACGAGCCGACGACGACTGGGCCCGGAAGCCCGACGGACCGTAGTCGTCACGCACAGCGTGATGGATCGCCTCACGCCCAACGTGACGACTCCGGCGCGGTCGACTGGGCGCGGTGCCTGGCCGAACACGAAGGCTGGTTGCGCGGCGTGATCCTGGCCCGCACGGGCGAGCCGCAGGCCGTCGACGAGGTTTGGCAGGAGCTGTCACTGGCGGCCGTCGAGCAACGTGCGCCCCTGGCCGACCCAGCCAAGGCGCCGGCCTGGCTCTACCGCGTGGCGGTCGTGCGGTCGATTCGCCATCGCCGGCAACAAGCACGGCGGCGCAAACGGCTGACGCAGTTTGCCGCCGAGTCGAACGGGCACGCTTCGTTGGCCGACGATCCGGCCGGTTGGCTATTGCGTGAGGAATGCCGTCGGCTCGTGCGGGAGGCGCTCGGGCGTCTGGCGGGGCGCGACGCGGAGATCCTGCTCTTGAAGTACCACGAACGATGGAGTTACCGCCAAATCGCCAAGGTGCTCGGCATCAGTGAAAGCGCCGCCGACGCCCGCGTTTTCCGTGCCCGCGACCGCTTGCGACGCGAGTTGGCATCCCATTTTCCCGACGAGAACGACCGATGAATGAACCACGACGCGAAAACGACCTGCAAATCGGCCTGCTCGACCGCCTCGCGGCGGGCGATCTCGATGGCTCATCGCGCCGCGAGCTGTTCACATGGCTTGATCGCGAGCCCGGCCTTTGGCGCCGGTGCGCGCTGGCGCTGTTGGAAGCCCGCGAGCTGGAGCAGGCGCTGGGCGACTGGAAGGCTGAAGCGCGAAGCCGCGGGACGGCTTTGCCAGGGCCAATCTCAAACGTCGCCGAGGGAGCGCCTTGCCGGGACGGCCTGGGAAGGCCATCCTGCGCGGAGACCACGGACGGCGTCTCAGACCGTCTGGGAGACAGGCACGGACGACCTCGCCGCATTCCCGCGAAACGGAGCCGGGGCGAGTGGTTGGCGCTGGCCGCCTCGGTGCTGGCCGCATTTGCTTCTGGAATCGCGGTCCGCGGCCTCGGCACTGCGCCGGAGCAGACCGTCGCACAAGCCCCACGCGAAACCGCGCGGCACGCCGATCCGGCCAAAGATGCTCGGTCCGCCCAGCGCGCCGCCGTGAGTGGCCAGGCAGCCGATTCCAAGGCGAACGTCCCCCTCACCCCTCACCACTCACACCTCACCCCTCAGCCCCTGGATTCGGCCGAACGGCTACCGGCTTACGTTCGCAGCCAGTTGGAGCGGCGCGGCTACCGCGTCGACT
>DATLQY010000722.1:0-4875 GCA_035534975.1 Pirellulales bacterium | reverse complement strand
ACTGAAACGACGCGCCGGATCGTGGTCCACTTGAGCAGCAGTTGGCCGTTCCTCGATCACTACTATCGGGTGAGTGCCCAGGTGCTCGGTCTCAACACGGAGGATTTGTCGTCGGCGTAATCGCGCCGATACCTCTGCACCACACACACCTACCAGTTCGGATTGGGCTACCGTGACGCTGGGGGAAAGGGGGCCTTATCGACCGATCGTGCGCGCCCGGGTGCCTCTGACCACAGTTCCCGAGTCTCGTGCCCAGCCGAGGCTCCTCCGACCACTCTATGAATAATCCGGGCTAGCGGAATCGACCGTCGCGCAGCGACAACGAGAACCACCACGCGGTAGCGAAGCGAAGAAAACCGATCTCCGACATCCCCTCGCCAGTGAGCAAGCCGCGTAGCGGCGTCGTTTCCAACCGCGCCACCCTACTCACCACGGTTCGTGTCGACGACGGAGCAAATTGGGGGATTCGGAGTCGGTTTTCTTCGCGCAGCGTGTCGCCGCGGGCGGAGGCGCTGTCGCCTCCAACCCATCGGCGCGAGCGATGGGGCGCGCCACGCGTGCGGTTCGGATGCCGAAGCGTCGGCGACCCCCACCGCACGCTGAATCCACTCGCACGGACAATAGCAATTCTTTTCGGGCGGTAAAAACTCGCAAGCGCCGTGCGCCTCGTGCGAGGGGCGAAAGCCGCACCGGGACCTGCCGCGTCGGCGCCATTGCGCGCCGGCGACAGCGCCGACCCGCCGGCGACCCGATCGAAAAGGCACCCTAATTCGCCAATGTTCAAACCGTGTCGGTTCCGCGGCGCCAGACGCGGGGCGTAGGGTGGCACGGTTGGGACACGTGTACGCCACGGCCGCCGAGACGGCCGCCGGCGGGCGATGGCGGGATGCCTTTTCGATCGGACCCGTGCGGGCGGCGGCGGCGCCATGACGGCGCGGGCCCGCCAACCAACACCTGCGTTGTCTGGAAAGGGCCGACCAACCCGGCGTTGCAAATCACCGCACTGAACCGCCACGACCACAAATCGCACAAAACTCTAACCGACCTCTAACATGCCTTCGCCATAGAATGTGAGTGGAAACAGACCACTCACTGTGAGCGAAACTAAGGAGGATGCCACGTGCAAGTGATCCAGGCATACACACTTTTCCGTCGGCGGATCGACCGCTCGATCATCGATATCGACGTCGACGTGATGACCAATTTGTCCGGCGCGGCGGCCTGGCCCGTCGTCGCCACCGCGACCGCCGCGCTTTCCGGCCAGCTCGACGATTGCGTGACCAACGACGATTTGGACGACGCCATCCGCCGATTCTTCGTCGATTACGACGAGGGGTTGATCAGCCAGGAACGGTTTGAGGCGGAAATCGCCGGCGTGCTGGAAGAGCTGCGCGATTGCGAATCCGATCTGTGGCGGCCGCCATACGCTCGCCAAGCGACCACGCTCAGCAATTGACCGGGCGAGCGCGGCTCGATATTGGATTACAGCGGGTACGTCGTCTCGCTCGATAGGAGCTGCGACATCAGTTCCCCGAGAAACGTGCCGATGACGCCGACGTAAAGGATGCCCGTCGCGCTTTGGGTATTGGGAATCTTGAGCGTTTGCCAGGTCGCCACGGCGACGACGCTCGCACCGACCAGGCCGGCCAGCCATCGCAGGCCGACGAAGAGCCAGCGCCCCATTTCCCAGCGGCCCAATTCGAAGGGTGTGGGGGTCTCGGTCAGCTCGAGCCCCAGTCCCAGGCCGGCGAGCGCGGCCCTCAGGACGACCGCCGCGAACATCGCCAGCACCAGCCGTTTCAACGGTTTCAACGACATCCCCGGGGCGTTGAGGTACCAATGCCCCAAGAGCATCGCGGCGAACGTCAGGCCCAGCACCAGTCCGCCCAGGAGCGGATCGAGATAGCGCAGCACGCGTAATACGGCCGGCGCCGATTCGGCCGGCGCGCCCGACAGCCACGCTCCGGCAAGCGTCGTGGCCGCGATCAGGACCAGCACGGCCGTACCTGGCCGAGGCTTCTCGTAAAGCCAGCAGACGGCCCCCAAGTAAGAGGCCACTGCCGCCACCAAGGGCGGCCAAAGCACGTGCGGTCCCTCGCCGGCACCAGTCCATGCGACCAGGCTGGCCAGCGAATTCAATCCCAACAGCACGTAGAGGTTGTTGCGATAGTAGCCGCTGGTCACCAGCTTCGACGGCGTGCAGGCCATCGCCAACGACGTCCCAAAAACCAACCGCAAAACGAATTGCCCGAGAATGGTCATGTCTTGCGGATCGCTCGGCGGTGTTCAGTTCTTGGTCGGATCGGTTTTGCTCGCCCCTCGCTGACTTGTGCCAGTCGGGCGTCCCTTGATTCTCGGACGCAGCAGGGCGAACAGGAGCATAAAGCCAAGGGCAATCGGCAATATCCTGGGCTTCGTGGCGAGCAGGACCGCGGTGACCACAATCCCAATCACCAGCATTTTGTTCGGCAACCGCCGCGTCTGGGGAAGCGCCAGCCAAAGCACGGCCAGAACGAAGCCCACCCGCCAGAACGCGATGAAGACCTGCTGCGCGCCCGCGTCGGACGACGGCCAGATCTGACCTGCCCCTCCGGCAACGAGCAACACCAGGGCGATCACTCCGAGGGTGGGACGGTGCATGGACCAATTATGCACGACACCCCGCTTTAATGCTAGGATCGTCCCGCTGGTATCCGAAGGGAACGGACTCCGTGGCGCTGTCACGAGGGCCAATGGCGAAAGGTGGTCTCGGATCGGCTACCGCGGCTCGCCCGGCGGTTCATCGTTGGGTCTAGGCGATTGATATGCACGCCGTCGAATTTGGAGACCGCTACAGGCGGCGGTGGCGCCCCGTTGGGCTACGACCGATTTATCGGGGACGTGGTCCCAGGGCAACGCCCGTGGGCTATCGAATGACGCCGCGTTGCGGCTACGCTCGGACAACGACGCTTGCGTCTGGAGCACCGACGACTGCGCGCCATGCGGCCCGGATTCGCACGCCCCGACGACGGCCCCAACGGGGCCAAACTCGACAGCCCAGATATCTGAGTTTGTTTGTCAAGTAGGTGAAACCCTGGGGCGGTATCAATATATCTCCAGTCGTAAGCCCCAACGGGGTGTGACGTGAAGGACGGACGGGGCACGGATCACGTGTTGGCCTCAAAGCGCGGCCGTCCAATCGGCATTTGCGGCGGGGCGGTTTCCCACATCAAGGCGACCTCGTCGGGCGTGACATCATAAGCAGCGTTCAAAAGTTGCAAAACCAGACCTACGGCAAGCCAGCCACGAACTCCTCGAGTGTTTCGCTGTACACGCTTGGTAGCTCGTCGTTGTGGTCGTGCCCCGGCAAATGCACGAACCGCTTGGATTGGTTCGCGGCCTCGAAAAGCTCTTGGCCGATTGCGAAGGGAATGATCTGGTCGGCGTCGCCGTGGCACTGCAAGAGCGGGCCGTGGTACGAGCCGATCTTGGACAGCGAGTCGAGCCGATTGCGCATCACCAGCCGCACCGGAAGCCACGGATAGTGATAGGCCGCCACGGCGGGGAGCGACGTGAAGGTGTTCTCCAGGACCAGCCCGCGCGCGCCGTCACGCGCGGCCAGGTCGACCATCACGCCGCCGCCCAGCGATTCGCCCATGAGCACGATGTCGCCTTCGGCCACGCCGGCCCGATCGGCCAACCAGCGCCTTGCCGCGCGTGCGTCGAGCAGAATGCCTGCCTCGTTCGGCCGGCCATCGCTGCGGCCGTAGCCGCGGTAGTCGAAGGCGAACACGGTCAGCTCGTGCCGATCCCGGAGCGCTTCGAACCGCTCGGCGCGGTGCGTGATGTTTCCGGCGTTTCCGCAGGCGAAAAGAAGCAGGGCCCGTGGACTCGGGTGCGGCATGTACCAACCGTACAGCCGCGTGCCGTCGGCGGCCCGGAACTCGACCTCTTCGACACCCGGACGCTTCCAGCCTTCGTACGCCTCGCGGCTGGGAAAGAACACCAGCGATTCTTCCAGGAACATCATCCACACCAAAACCAGAACATAGCCCGCCGCCGCCAGCAACGCCAACCTCCGCGCCCGCCGCCACACGCCGGTACGGGAGTGACGGGCCTGCGAGGCGTCTTGAGGGCGTGGCTCCGTCACCGTCGTCCCCTCAATCCACGGTCATGAATTTCGCGCAGACGGGCATCGGCACTTCGATCTGGTGCCCGGTCGGGGCGAGCTTGCCCGTCTTCGGATCGATCGAGAGCACGACGATCGTACCGGAGTCCTGGTTTTCGGCCAACAGGAAAGCGCCGCTGGGGTCGATGCCGAAATTCCGCGGCGTCTTGCCACCGGTTGGCTGCTGCCCAAGGGCCGTCAGCTTGCCCGTCGCCTGGTCGATCGAAAACATGCCGATCGAGTCGTGGCCACGGTTCGAGCCGTAAAGGAATTTGCCCGACGGGTGGACCTGCACCTCGGCCGTGCTGAAGCCGTCGGTCTTGATTCCCTCCGGCACCGTGCTGATCGTCTGCAGCGTCGTGAGCACACCTTTGCTCGCGTCGTAGGCGAAAGCGGTCACGGTGAGCTTCATTTCGTTGATCACGTAGGCGTATTTACCTCCCGGGTGAAAGGCGAAGTGGCGCGGCCCCGAGCCCGGGGCCACGGCCGCGAACGGCGGATCGTTGGGCGTGAGCGTGTGTTTGTCGGCGTCGAAACGGTAAACGAGCACCTGGTCCAACCCCAGGTCGGCGCAGAAGGCGAAGTGGTTGGCCGGGTCGAGGTTGATCGAGTGGGCGTGCGGCGACTCTTGCCGTCCCTTGTCGACGCTCGTGCCCTTGTGCTGCCTGACAGACGACGCTTCGCCCAGCATTCCATCGTTGCCGATCGGCAGCACGCAGCAGCTTCCA
>DATLQY010000721.1:0-10684 GCA_035534975.1 Pirellulales bacterium | reverse complement strand
CACTGATCGGTTCCTGGATCGCATCGCCCAGCGTCAGGTCGACCGAATGCGTGTCAAAAGGGCAATGCACCCCCTTAACCTGTGGGAGTCTCGGTCTCGGCTCCGGGTCAATGACCAGCCGCCCCTCGTCCAATGCCTTGTGAAGTTCGGTGTTCGATAGGATCATGGCCCTCGCTCATGCTGGCTGGGCGGGATGAATTACTTCGAGCTGATCTTTTCGAACAGTCATCGTTTGTCCATTTCCGAAGGTCTGGCCGGGGAGTTCAACAAGATCGAACCCGTCCCGCGAATCAAGGATTTCGACATCGACCTTACCCGCTATCCACTCGTTTGCTCGAAGCGGAGACGCTCCGTGCTTGACACACACCTGGGGAACGAAAAGCGAAAACCTTTCTCCGTTGTAGTCCGCCCCGCGAACCGCAACCTCCGTGGCAAACTGCCCGGCGCTGACTTCACATCGTAGCCAAGCTCTCATTCCGTTTCTCCTTGTAGCGATCCTCAAACACGGATCAGTCCGCGACCCGGCTTTCGATTGAGTGGTGCTGGCGGGTTATACCGTCCATGTTTCCAAAGTCAATATAGCAATTGGCGTGCCAGTGCAAAAGGCATGCCAATTGAAATCGCCTGCGCATCTCTCACGTCGCTGCCACACACCGCCAGCGCTCTATCAATCGCCGAAAACTGCAATATCAATAACCACAAACAGCCCAGCCAAAACGACCAGGGCTAGCGCCAATACGACGAACCCCACGCGCATTACCGGCTTTTTAGCGAGCGTTACACCGGCGGTCGACGAGATATCGCTTTGGCAAGCGCGGCACTTAACCGCGTCATACGGCACGGCCATCCGGCATTGTGGACAGTGTCTACGGCGATCCGCCAAGAACGGGATAATTAACCAACCGATGACCCCAAACAGAAATCCCAAGATCGCCCCGTCGTTGGTCCTGCCCTTTACGTAAAGCCCAATGACCCCGCCAACCAACGTGCCGATGGTCAAGTTGAACGCAAAAACAACGCATAATAAGTCTGTATCCATTGCCAAATACCGCTATGATTTGGGATGGAGAAACACCCAGGATGGGCGAGCACCAGCCCGCGACAGTCGGACCAAGTGACTTGGCCGTTACCGCCCAATTATATACATTTAAGCCAAAACGTGGATTCTAAACACGCGCGGGAGGAGTTTCGATGGCGATGTGGCTTTACCAGTTGACTCAGGCCGAATGGACGCCGAACGAATATCGTCTTGACGTCTGGGAGGGTGAGCGAACGCGATGGCAGGTTGGAAGGATCGTTGGCGGCGAGGAGCCGAGACCTGGCGATACCGCTGTTTTCTTCTTTGCCAAGACCGACTGCCCATCGCCTGGATTCTGCGGGTGGGCGGTCATCCTTCAGTGGGTCCAACAAGGAGATCAGCGCCGAGTCGATTTTCGACCAGTCGCGCCGAGCGACCAACTCAAGATGCGCCCATGGTGGAACGACGAGGCACAGCGGATTGCTGGTGAGAGATCCGCGGGAACCCACCTCGTGGTACTCTCTGGCGAGTCAGCGACAAACTTGAAGTGGACATCGGTGCCGGTATCGCAAAGTGGATAGGCGGCTCGTCGCTTCCCGTTCAATGATTGGGTGGCCGCAATGACGCGAGATTGTCTCATTCAGCCTGGTGCTTCACCCGGCCCGCGACGACTACCGTCTCGGCCCGGCCGCGCAGGTCCCACCCGGCGAAGGGCGTGTTGCGGCTCTTCGAACGGAAACGATTCGGATCGACTTTCCACGCGTATTCAGGATCGATGATCGTCACGTCGGCGTCGGCACCCACGGCCAGTGTTCCCTTCGGGACCCCCAACACGCGCGCGGGGTTGATCGTCATTTTCTCGATCGCCTGCGGCCAGGTGAGGTGGCCCGGCTCGATCAGCCGCGTGACGACCAGCCCCAGCGCCGTTTCCAGGCCGAGGATGCCGAAAGGGGCCTGGTCCAATTCTTGCATCTTCTTTTCCAGCGCATGCGGAGCGTGGTCGGTGCAGATCACTTCGATCGTTCCGTCGGTCAGCCCGGCGATGCAAGCCTCGACGTCGCGCCGGCTGCGCAAGGGAGGGCTCATCTTGTAGTTCGAATCGAACGTGCGCAGCGATTCGTCGGTGAGCGTGAAGTGGTGCGGACAGACTTCAGTGCTGACCCGCGCGCCGCGTTTCTTGGCCCGCCGAACCAGTTCGACGCTGCCCGCGCTGGAAACGTGCATGATGTGGATGCGTCCGCCGGTTGCCTCGGCCAGGGCGATGTCGCGGCTGGTCATCACGTCTTCGGCGGCAGAGGGCATTCCGGCCAGGCCGAGCACCAGCGAAACCAGCCCCTCGTGCATCACGCCGCCCTGGGTCAGCTCGCGGACCTCGGCATGGTTCAGGATCGGCTTGTCGAACATCAGGCAATACTCGAATGCCCGTCGCAACAGTTCGGCGTCGTAGACCGGGGCCCCGTCGTCACTGAAGGCGACGGCGCCGGCCTCGACCAACTGGCCGATCTCGGCCAGCTCCTTTCCCTCGCGGTTCTTGCTGACGCAGGCCACGACGAACACGTTGCAATGGTTGGCGAGCGCGGCCTGGTGCTGGATGAACTCGACGGTGGCCTGGGTGTCGATCGGCGGCTCGGTGTTGGGGATGCAGGCGATCGAGGTGAAGCCGCCGGCCAGGGCGGCGGCCGTTCCGGTGGCGATGGTCTCGTCTTCCTCGCGGCCGGGCTCGCGGAGATGGACGTGCATGTCGATCAGCCCCGGCGCGACGATCTTACCCGCCGCGTCGAGCACGCGGTCTTGACCGTTGAGCGGTACACCGAAGCCCGCCACATGGTCGTCTTCGAGAAGCAGGTTCGTCACGCGGTCGAGCCCCTGGCTGGGATCGATCACACGGCCGTTCTTGATAAGGAGAGATGGCAAGCGCTTCCTCCGCGAACTTTCCGATCAGGACGAATCGAACAACAACGGTCTTGAAAAGGGGGATAAGGAGATAAGGAGGAGATATGGGGATGGCGGCAGGAGAGTTTGAAATGAAATCATCTTTCCACTCTACTTCTACCTACTCACTGACCTGTTTTCGCTTCTACTTCTAACTCTCCTCAACTCCTTTTTCCCATCCCCCAATCCCCTCCTTATCCCCGTATCCCCTTTAAAGAAATCCTCGATTCGTGTATCTCCCTATCCCACCCCGCAGATCAGCCACAATACGGCCATGCGGATCGCCAGTCCGTTGGTGACCTGTTCCAAAATGACCGAGTGGGGACCGTCGGCCACATCGGGCGTGACCTCGACCCCCCGGTTGATCGGACCGGGGGCCAGGATCAGGATGTCGTCCTTGGCCCGCGCCAGCCGCTCGCGGTTCATGGCGTAAAGGTGAGCGTATTCGCGTACCGATGGGAAGGGGCGCGTCGATTGCCGCTCGAATTGAATCCGCAGCAGGTTCAGCACGTCGCAGCGAGGCAGGATCGCGTCGAGGCTGTGCGAGACTTCCACATCCAGCTCACGCCACAGCGGCGAGACCAAGGTCGAAGGACCGCAGACGATCACGTGCGCCCCCAGCTTCCGCAGGCCCCAGATATTCGAGCGCGCGGTGCGGCTATGGGCGATGTCGCCCACCAGGGCCACGGTCAGCCCGGCAAGATGCCCGCGGTGCTCGCGGATCGTGAGGATGTCCAACAGTCCTTGCGTGGGGTGCTCGTGCGCGCCGTCGCCGGCGTTGATGACCGAGCAATCGAGCTGCTGTGCCAGCAGGTGAGGAGTGCCGGGCGTGCGGTGACGGACGACGACCACGTCGACCCCCATGGCCTCGATGTTCTTCGCCGTATCGATGAAGGTCTCCCCCTTCGACAGACTGCTGCCGGTCGCCGTGAAATCGACCGTGTCGGCGCCGAGTCGCCTCGCGGCCAGCGAGAAGCTGGTTCGCGTGCGGGTCGAGGCCTCGAAGAACAGATTGGCGCAGGTCCGGCCAACGAGCACCGACAGCTTGTATTTGCAGCCGCCCGTGGCATCCTTGAACATCGCGGCGGCGTCGAGGATGCAATTCAACTCTTCGGCGGAAAAGTCTTCGAGTCCCAACAAGTGCCGCCGCGTCCAAACCGCCGGTATATCGCCGATTTCGCCCAGGTCGGTGCTCATGAAAGGAAACGCTCCGCCGTGCCGTTGCTTCGGATGGCTGATTCTAGCACTTGAGTGCGAGGCTGCCAACTTCTCCCACAGCCCGACCATTCACGTGGTTCCGAATTACACCAATATGGGGGGTAATTCTACGTCTCACGACTACGAGCTTCCAAGAATCTTCCTAGCGTACTCTTGCCAGCGGCCTGCCGATTCTAGAGAATAACGGTGCGGGATTGCGAAAACCCGATCGCGAGGGTTGGTCGCGCCTTGAGTTGCGCGGAGGGGTTGCGGTACGCACCTGGCAGGACGGCGACGGAATTGAGGGTAAGGCAGGGAACGAGGAGGACCACGGTGAATCCTTTCGACGCACTGAAACGCAAGTGGCAGGACTGGACCGGCGAGGAAGAAACTCCGCTCGACGGTGATACGCCGGCCTGGATCGTCAGTGTGGCGGTGCATCTGGCGGTGTTGTTGACTTTGGCCGTCATCTTTCAGCAGCAGAAGAGCGAACAGGTCAGCCTGGTGATTTCGACTCTCGACGAGCCGTCCGACGTCGAACTGCAAGACGTGTCGCAGGAATTCAGTTTCTCCCCGGACCGGCAGGTCGATCTGGGCGCCAGCAGCCTGGCGGGGATGAGCGCGGCGCTGGCCGTCGCGCCGAACTTCTCGGAGGAGTCGAACCTCAGGAACGACGTAGTGCAAACCGAGTCGCCGACGGTGGTCGTGCCCGTCTTGGACTCGTTGACTTCGGCGTCGACGATCGACGAAAACCTCTCGGTCAAGGGAGCCGCCGGCGTGGGGGCGACCGGCGCGATGGGCGCGGTCGACCGGCTGACCGAGGAGATCGCGGCCTCGCTCGAAGAGCGCCGCACGTTGGTGGTTTGGTTGCTCGACCAGTCGCTCAGCATGCAGCCGCAGCGCGAGGCGATTTCCAAGCGGCTCGACCGGATCTACGAGGAGTTGCGGCTGCCCGAAACGCCCGACACCGCGCCGGCCCAGGCGCCGCTTTTGAGCTCGATCATGGCGTTCGGCAAGAACGTGAGCTTCAAGCTCAACGAGCCGACCGCCGACCTGGCGGAAATCAAGCATGCCGTGGCGAGCATCGAAAACGACCCGACGGGCGTGGAAATGACGTTCACCGCGGTCGCCATGGCGGTAAAGAAGTACCAGCATTTCCGCACGCAGTCGCCGCGCCGCAACGTGCTGCTTATCGTCTTCAGCGACGAAGTCGGCGACGACGAAAACCGCATGGAAGACGCCCTATCGCTTTGCCGGCGTCACGAGATGCCGGTCTACGTGGTCGGAGTCCCCGCCCCGTTCTGTCGAAAGGAGATCGAGGTCCGCTACGTCGACCCGGACCCCAAATACGACCAGGGGGACCAGTGGCCCACGGTTCGGCAGGGGCCTGAATCGATGTTTACCGAGGGGGTGCTGTTGCCTTTCGCCGGCCATCGCCACGAAGATCTGTTGCACCTCGATTCCGGCTTCGGGCCGTTCGCCTTGACGCGGCTGTGCTACGAGACGGGCGGGATTTATTTCGCGGTCCACCCGAACCGCCACGATGCGGAGGGCAAAGGCGGGAAACAGATCGCCGTCATGTCGTCGAAGCTCGAGCACTTCTTCGACCCGGCGGTGATGCGTAGCTACCAGCCGGAGTACGTTTCGATTCGCGAGTACGAGCAGAAGCTGCGGCACAACAAAGCCCGGCTGGCGTTGTTCGAAGCCTCGAAACTGGCGTTGGTCGGCCCGATGGAGAACCCACGCTTGGAGTTCCCCAAGGAGGATGAGGCGGGCTTGAAGCGCCTGCTCGACGAAGCGCAGTTGGCGGCGGCCAAGCTGGGCCCGAAGCTCGACGCTCTCTATCAGACCCTCAAACAAGGCGAAAAAGACCGCGCCAAACTCACCGAGCCGCGCTGGCAGGCCGGCTTCGACCTGGCGCTGGGGCGCGTCTTGGCCAACAAAGTGCGGACCGAAAGCTACAATATGATGTTGGCCAAGGCCAAGGGTGGGCTGAAATTCGAAAAGCCCGGCAGCGACACCTTCGTCCTCGTGGCGGCAAACGAAATCAGCGTCGGTAGCGCCACGGAGAAGCTGGCCAAGCAAGCCCGCGAGTACCTCGAACGGGTCCAAGCTCAACACGCCGGTACGCCCTGGGGCCTGCTGGCCGAGGCCGAGTTGAAGGAGCCCATCGGTTGGAAGTGGTCGGAAAAGTCGAACGATTTGGCTAAGAAGAAAATGGCCATGGGCGGTGGCGGCGGCAACGGCGCCCCTCCGAAAGACGCGCTCAAGAAACTCGAAAAACCCAAGCCCAAGCGCGAGGGTATCAAGCTCTAGAAAGTCGCCATGAAGCACTCGCGCCGTTCGATCGCGCCGTCGGTTCTGTTGCTTTGCCTGGCTGGTGGCACGGCGGCACGCTCTGCTGGACCGGGCACTGGGGCCGGGCCGGGCACTGGTGGGACTGCGGCGGGTGAAACGGCTGAAACCGCGGTGCAGTCGAATGCCGGGCACACGGATGACTTGTCCCGGCTGATTGCCGACTTGGATGCCGACCTCTTCGAGGTTCGCCGACGCGCGGAGGAGCGTTTGACCGAGTTGGCCGCTCAGCGCCCGTGGCATGTGCGCCTGGCCGCGGCGATCGGGCGGGCCTTGCTCGACCCTGAAACATCGATCGAAGTCCGCGTGCGGTTGCAGCCGTTGGCCGGGCGATTACCGAAGTTCGCTCCGGAGCCGCCGGCCGAGCTGCCGCCGGGTGAGCTTGATCGCTTGATCGCCGGACTCGACTCTGAACGGTTCGGCGCGCGGTTGGGCGCCGCGAGCCGCTTGACCTGGCTCATCGAGCGTCCCCAATGGGCTTGTGACGTCGTCAGGCGGCTCAAGCAGCTTCGCGGCGACGGGGCGCTTTCGGCGGAGGCTCGCCAACGGATCGAGCCGATTTGGGACGCGGCGCGCCTTGCATGGCTGGCCAGCGATCCGGCCGCGTGGCGCTTGCCGGAGGTTTCCGAGGGCGAGATTGGCCGGTGGATCGACGAATTGGCCGAGGGACCATTGGCCGGGGAAACGTCGTCCGATTTCGAGCCAATCCCAAAACCTCTTCGCAGGCGGAACACCGGCGCCGCAAGCGGGTTTCGGGATAGGCCCTTCAAGCCGGTGAATTGGCGGGCGGCGGCCCGTTGGCAAGTAGCCGAACAGGAGTTGCTCGACCTCTTGGCACGTGACGACTACCTGACGAAGGTCAAGGCCGCGCTGGAAGCGGCGCTGGCCGCCGGCGACCTGGACGCCGGCGCCGAGGGCCGTCTTGCGAGCGTGCTCGAATGGATCCGCCCGATGCTGGTCGCCGAGGTTTGGGTGGAGGAGCTCGGCGTCGTCGAACATCGGTCGCTGCAGTACCTGCGGGTTGGCGAACCAAACTATGTTTCCGGCTACAACCCGTGTCACTTCGACCACGTCGATGATCTCATCGCTCACTGTGTCAGCGGCAACAACCTGTTACCCGGCGATTACCGCGTGGGCGTGCTGTTTCCGACGCCGAACCCGTTCGGTGCCAACTCCGACGCGCTGTTTCGGCTCGTCAATTTGCCGACGCCGCGGCGACGGATGGCCTACGAGTGCTACCTTAAGATCGGGGAAACCAAACGCTTCGTCGAATTGTCTCGACGCACGCTCGACGACCTGTTGGCCCGGAAGCGGCCCCTCAAGGAAGTCGAGCTGATGATGCTTGAACATCTTGACGCGGCGGCCGTCTCTCGTTTTGCCAGTGGTTACTTGTCCGTCCACGGAGATCCCGAACCGTCGGACCGAATGGCCGAACGCCGCACGGGGCGCGGCAGCCCTTACCAGAGCCTCTGCTGCCTGCTGGTCGAGCGCGGCACGCGCGACGCGGCTCCGGGCTTGCTCGCGGCGATCAAGGCGGAGCGTTTTCCGCCGCTGGAGGGCGAGGGGGCCTGTGCCTGGCACTGGCTCGCCGCTTTGGCCATTGCCCAACGCGATCCCTGGGCAGTGGATGACTTGCCTGGGGATGACATGCCCAGCGGCGATGCGGCGCGTGGTGCCAACGTTCTGGCCGGTGCCGGCGATTTGCCCCGTTGCGACGAGTGGCTGGCCGGTCTGATTGAACGCACCGACCCCCTTTCGAACGTAGGGCCTGCTTCACCCGGCGTCGGGCCGCCCGACCTGGGCGCGACGGCCGCGGCCGTGTTGTTATCGCTGCACCAGGTTGATCCCGGCCGTTTTGGCCTGGAACCGGCCGAGGACCACCTGATTGCCGAGGTGGGTGGACCAAGCTATCGTTTCGTTTCGCCCATCATGCGCCGAAAAGTTCTCGACTGGTGGATCCATCGGCAAGCCGAGGGGCCGCACGGCGGCCAGTGATCGGCGGCGTAGATGCCACCGGCTTGCCCTTTCCCGGTGGAGTATCACGTTGGCCGCCATAATGGTACCATGGCGGACATGTCGTCGGGCGATTGAGCCCCAGTTTCGGACGACGGACGTGATTTCCTCATTTCGCAGACAGGAGATGATTCGATGAAGAAGCTCGTGCGGATGGGTGTGGCGGGAATCGCCTTTGCGTTCTTGTCGCTGGCGTCGACTTTAGTCGGCATGGAGGAGGAGATTCCGCTCGACAAGCTCCCCAAGGCCGTGGCAAACGCGATCGTGGCCAAGTTCCCGGGTGCGAAGTTAGAGGAGGCCGTCAAGGAAACCGAGGACGACACAACCGTCTATGAAGTCGAACTGAAGCAGAAGGAGCAAGAATACGTGGTGTCGGTCACGCCCGAGGGAAAGATAACGGAAGTCGAGCGCGAAATCGCTGTCAAGGATCTGCCCAAGGCCGTCACCGGGGCGCTGGCGAAGAAGTACCCGCATGCCCGCCTCGGGGAAGCCGAGGAGGCCAATGCCGATGGCAAGACGACTTACGAAATCGTCGTCTCGATCCGCGTGACGGTCGATCCCCAGGGCAAGATCCTGAACGAGGACGCCGCAGAGGACGAGGAAGACGAAGAGGGCGAAGACGACGACGGAAAGTGATTTGCCGAATCACGAAGTGGACCGCCACCCATTTATCGCTTCTTTTTCTTCTTGTTGCCCGCTTTACGTTTCGGCGGGCGGCGGATAAGGCGCTCGTGTTGCGGATCGAGCCACAAGCCCGTCGATTCAAGAACGGTGACTCCCAGCAGCGGCTCTTCCTTTTCGCCGGCGAAGACCAGGGTGGCGCCGGCGCAAAGCCCCTCCACCTCGATCACTCCGAAACCGATCGGCAAGTCCTGCTCGGTACCGTCAGCCAGTTCATAGGAGCGCCGTGCTGACGGCTCGATGCCAAGTTTGCGCAGTACGCTCGCCGGAAGAAACGTGTCCGTGGCCCCAGTGTCCACGAGCGCCTGTCCAGTCCAAGTTTTGCCGGAGCCGGCCAGCGGTCGAACTGTGAGTTCGGCGTAGATATGACCCAAATCGGTCTCCCGAATAGGCATCGGCCAAAGACGCCCGAGCCGGCAACGCTTGCGCCCGATAGCCTTTGCTTTTGCGAGACTCATAGGTTGATCTCTACCGCCTTTGTCCTACAAAGACGGCGCGGAACACGCTTTGCCTACTCACCACCATCTCAAATGCTATTCCTCCTCAAGCCGCCCGTCAAGACAATGACCGATTGGCTCACTCGGCGACGGCTTCGCTCGCCGCATGGGGCCGGTCCTTCCGCCAGAGCCAGATCCCCTCTCGCATGCCGACATCGTTGGAGATGACCTCGACGTCGGGGGGCAACTCGAAGTCGATCGGCCGCGAGTTGCCGCCGCCAATGTAGAGCCGTCGAAGTTCGTCAAACGGCGGAGCGTCTTGATCGCCTTCTTGACGCGGCGCTTCCATTTCTTGCGGCCGGCGTGCTCGAGGGCCTTCTCGCCGAACGGCCAATTTACTTTGCCTCGCGCAGCCCGTATTGTCGAATCTTGTCGAAAAGTTGCCGGCGGCTGATGCCGAGCGCTTGCGCGGCTCGCGTGCGGTTCCAGTTCGATTGTTCGAGCGCCTGGGCGATCACTCGGCGTTCGGTCTCCGCCATGATTTCCTTGAGCGACAACGTGGCGTCCGCCGCCACGGGCGCGGCCTCGTTCGCACCACCCTCGGTTTTCTGGGTGAGCGGGCGCAAATCGTCGGCGAGAATCAACCGCCCGCGCGACAAGGTCGCGGCGCTGGCCAGCACGTTTTGCATTTCTCGGACATTGCCCGGCCACGGTTGTCCCGCCAGCCATTCACCGGCCTCGGGCGAGAGGGCCAAATGCGGCCATTGGTACTTGCGGGCCAGGTGGCGGACGATGTGCTCGGCCAAGAGCGGGATATCATCGCGCCGCTCGCGCAACGGCGGCAATTCGATCGTGACCACGTTCAATCGGTAGAACAGGTCCTCGCGAAACCGCTCCTCGGCGATCCGGATCGATAGATCGCGGTTCGTGGCCGAAATCACGCGCGCGTCGGTCTTGATCACCTCGTTGCCGCCCACCCGCTCCAACTGTCCGGTTTGCAGCACGCGCAACAGCTTGGCCTGCAAGTCGACGTCCAAATCGCCGATTTCAT